>JBFLYA010000088.1 GCA_040757115.1 bacterium
GTATTTCAACGCCTGTTCCAATTCCCCCATATCGCTATAAACTATGCCGATATTGCCCAGGTCAGAAGCCTCTCCCGACAGATACCCTATCTGCTTATGGAGCTCAAGAGCCTGCTTATGGTATTTCAACGCCTGTTCCAATTCCCCCATATCGTAATAAACCGAGCCGATATTGCCCAGTTGATTAGCCTCTCCCTGCAGATACCCTATCTGCTTATGGAGCTCAAGAGCCTGCTTGAAGTATTTCAACGCCTGTTCCAATTCCCCCATATCGCGATAAACTATGCCGATATTGCCCAGGTCAGAAGCCTCTCCCTGCAGATACCCTATCTGCTTATCTATCTCAAGAGCCTGCTTATGGTATTTCAACGCCTGTTCCAATTCCCCCATATCGCTATAAACCAGGCCGATATTGCCCAGTTGATTAGCCTCTCCCTGCAGATACCCTATCTGCTTATCTATCTCAAGAGCCTGCTTATGGTATTTCAACGCCTGTTCCAATTCCCCCATATCGCGATAAACCAGGCCGATATTGCCCAGGTCAGAAGCCTCTCCCTGCAGATACCCTATCTGCTTATCTATCTCAAGAGCCTGCTTGAAGTATTTCAACGCCTGTTCCAATTCCCCCATATCGCGATAAACCAGGCCGATATTGCCCAGTTGATTAGCCTCTCCCTGCAGATACCCTATCTGCTTATCTATCTCAAGAGCCTGCTTTAGGTATTTCAACGCCTGTTCCAATTCCCCCATATCGCGATAAACCAGGCCGATATTGCCCAGGTCAGAAGCCTCTCCCTGCAGATACCCTATCTGCTTATCTATCTCAAGAGCCTGCTTGAAGTATTTCAACGCCTGTTCCAATTCCCCCATATCGCGATAAACCAGGCCGATATTGCCCAGGTCAGAAGCCTCTCCCTGCAGATACCCTATCTGCTTATCTATCTCAAGAGCCTGCTTGAAGTATTTCAACGCCTGTTCCAATTCCCCCATATCGCGATAAACCAGGCCAATATTGCCCAGGTGATTAGCCTCTCCCTGCAGATACCCTATCTGCTTATCTATCTCAAGAGCCTGCTTGAAGTATTTCAACGCCTGTTCCAATTCCCCCATATCGCGATAAACCAGGCCAATATTGCCCAGGTGATTAGCCTCTCCCTGCAGATACCCTATCTGCTTATGGAGCTCAAGAGCCTGCTTATGGTATTTCAACGCCTGTTCCAATTCCCCCATATCGCGATAAACCAGGCCGATATTGCCCAGTTGATTAGCCTCTCCCTGCAGATACCCTATCTGCTTATCTATCTCAAGAGCCTGCTTGAAGTATTTCAACGCCTGTTCCAATTCCCCCATATCGCGATAAACTATGCCGATATTGCCCAGGTCAGAAGCCTCTCCCTGCAGATACCCTATCTGCTTATCTATCTCAAGAGCCTGCTTATGGTATTTCAACGCCTGTTCCAATTCCCCCATATCGCTATAAACCAGGCCGATATTACCCAAGGCAGAAGCCTCTCCCTGCAGATACCCTATCTGCTTATCTATCTCAAGAGCCTGCTTGAAGTATTTCAACGCCTGTTCCAATTCCCCCATATCGCGATAAACCAGGCCAATATTGCCAATGACTGTTGCTTCATTTCTGTAAATTTTGGCTCTTTTAAACAGTGGCAGGGCTATTTCATAATACCTTAGCGCATCCTGGAAATTTGAAAGCTCCTGGTGAAGGTAGCCAATCTCAAAAGCCAGGTCAGCCTTTGCTTCTTCAGATAACGACTCTGCCTGAGTTCTGAAGGTTTCTGTCAGAGAGGCAAGCCTCTGCTCATTTTCCGAAGGTTCTTCTGCCTTTTGAGCAATTTCCCGGCGAACCTTTGCCTCATCTCCAAACCGGAAGACACCTGACTTAAATGTATAAAAATCCGGGGCTTTAAAGATAACCAGGTTTAAGAGAGAATCATCTACGAAGAATATCAGACTGAGATTTTGCTGACCGATTTTATCTCGGTTAAGGTTTATCCCCTGCAGAAACCGGCTAAGGCTCGGCTCATCTTCCCTGATAGAGACAATATCCCGGATTAAAAAGACAGGTTTCAAACAGGGTTTGGGCTTGGTTAAAAAGTACTGCTCAATTTTGGCAAAGGGGTCAATTATGGTTGGCGACAAAAAGATAGAATAGCAATCAAACTCCCTGGCCATCTCACTTGCGATTCTCTCAGCCAGTTCATTTTCTACATCCGAAGTTTCACAACTAATAAAAAAAAGGCAGCCCCGGTTTTTAAAAAGGCGGAGTTGATGAAAGAGGCGGGGAATCTGAAGTTCATCCTTTTTACGAAAGACAACTGTTTTATCAGGCTTTTTCATTTTGTTTAATCTTCCTGTATTCTTCTACATCTGATATTAATAAAGGATGGATATCGCACCATTCATCACCATTCATATATTCGAGGGCAAACAGGGAATGGAATAATTCTAAAGCTTCTACCCTATCCGGGCTGAGGAGTCTCTTGTGGTCATATATTTCAAGCAATATATCATAATAAGTACGGTTAAGGGCACGCTTTTTATTTGCCCGCTCTTCATTGATAGCTGTTTCCATGTCAACAGTATCAATCTTTTTACCGCCCTGGACCCTTGAATAACTTGAGGCAGAGGCAATAAGATCAATTAAGGTACGGAACACACCCCCACTGGCATCTACAGCCATATTCAAGGCATTGTCTTCAATCAAATCCTTTTCCATCCGCTTAAACACAAGCTGTCGCAGGGTTTCTCTATGTTTTATAGCTTTTTCATCTTCTTTGCCATCTCTATCTTTCAACCTCAGATTACGCAGGACCTTTTGCCGCCCAATCTTGCTAACAATCACCGCACTCTTTGGTGAATAAATCATTGAGATAGGAATAGTAAGCAAGGCACTGCACTTAATATCGCCAATAATATTTCCCTCTTCAAAGAAAAGCTTTTCTGCCTGTGTGGGACCAGTCTTGTCCAGATCGTCTATAATCAGCAATATATCACGTGGTGTAATTGATAGTTTGATATTAAGGATAATATCGTTGACTAAATTACGCAGGTCAGTAACCTTAACCCTGTAAAATTCACGAATCTGTTTGCGTGTTTCAGACTGCAGTCGTACTTTTGCGAAAAAGTCAGCACCCAGTCTTACAAAAGGGAATTTGAAACCCGTCTTTGCCTCTACGCCTCCTCCAATTTCACCATTTCTTGCTTTTGTAGTAGTCTTTTCGATTTGCAACTTGTCGGTGAAATAGCCCTCCATCTCTTTTAAACGCTCTTGCAAATATCCCGGCAGAGTAGTGTTTGTTTTTTCTGCCTTCTCTAAAATCTTAAAGGTCATAGTGAGCAAAAAGTCAATAATATCTATATCATTAATATCAAGCACTTCATTGGCGCTGTATTTAACCACTAAATACTTTGCATTAATTGCTTCATCATAGTCAATCTTGTTCAGTTCAGTTGACTTACCATTGCCCGGATGTCCACCAAGGAGAAATTTTAGCCCCCGGTTAGTGGTCAGAAGGTCATCTTTGATTATCTCAATCTCCTTTCGTTCTGTCTCCACATACCAGGGATCATCTTTTGGACAAAGGGGTTTCTGGCTATCGAAACAATTTATCACATCATCCAATTTAGAAGCCTTTGACATTTAGCACCTCTTATATTATATTCTACCAAAAAATTAAGATTATGTCAATCAAATTTTGCATTTCCCGTAACTATTCAGCCACAGATGGACACAGATGAAACACTGAAAATTCGTAATCCGTGTCCGTAGTTAGGCTCAAGGTTGAAGGCTGATGGCTGAAAATTCAGGTATAGTGCCTCCTGTCTCCTCTCCTTCTCCGTTTCCCCTTTTCTCATCTGTCTTCTGACCTCTGTATTTATCCGTGTTAATCCGTGTTAATCAGTGGCTGAATAGTTACAAATCTATATCCTGAATTCCCTTTTATGTTACCATAAACAGGTTCTACTGTAGGGCCTTTGGGGTCAGACCAGCCAGGATAGCAATGCCAATAAAATTCAAATAATCACCCTTGCCGACCAGAATTTCCTCCCCATTTAATTTCTTTTACTTCTGACTCAAAAAAATCTTTTACTTTCGCCCAATCGATTTCAATCAACAGGTTAGGCATAGGTTCTTTGTCAGCATCATCAAAATAAGTTAAACTTTTAAGAATGTGAATAATATTATAATTTACACTTTTATATTTTTCTCTAAAAAATCCTAATATTTCCCTGAGATGTCTTTTTTGTTGACAAATGACATATAAATCAATAAAATCTCTTCGACTTCCTCTTGAGGAAATAGCATCCATCTTCATACAAGCAATATCTAAAATATCTGCTACTTTTATGCCCATAAAATCTTTAGTTGAAAACAAAAGTGGATAGGGATATTTAAAAAAACTAACTTTTGTTCCTTCAAATATTCCTATAACTGTATTAGGTGACTTTTTTTCCAATATAAAATCACCTTTTTCTATAAGTCTTTCTATACATAAATTAGTATCAATATCCATTGGTGTAAAGAAATCTAAATCCAATGATTGACGATGTCCTAATTGTAACGCTACTCCTGTTTCACCTACTAAATAATAATCCTTACATAGTAATCTTAATAATTCCATATTGGACTTTGTTGCTTTTGAAATGACCTTTTCAAACATAAAATTTCCTCTTTATTTAGGTCAAAATATAGGCGCCAGAAATTAGCACTTTTAGGAGATAGTCTTCGAGTGTGCAAAAGTGTATTTTTAATTAGCTGTATAGAAAAACTCTTTATCATCCAGAAAATAGCCTTTTCATCTCCATATTCTAATATTCGCTCAATGATAAAGTTAGAATAGTTATCTTTATTTAGAGCTTCGAATGATATATCCCAGAAATATTTTTTTAAATATTTAGGCAACCTATTACTCACCTATCTTCCTCCCCATTTATAAATTTATAGGTAACTATTCAGCATACCAAGCAACTAGGAAGTAGGTAGTAGGTAGTAGGTAAGTAGGAAAGGGATAAAGGATGTGCACGGTATTCCTCTTCTGGGGACAATGTCTCCCCTTTCCTACTCTCCTACTTCCTACTTTCAGGGAAATCCCCCATTTCACTGATGCATTACCTTAGTTCTTCAAGAGATCCCTGGCTTATATTATAGGCATTTAACTTATTCTTTATGCCTTGTTTCTTAAAACTTTCTGCAATATTTGCTGGAATAGAAACAGCCGCTTTGCACATCTGTTGCACCAATCCATATTTTTCTTCAGTTGGGAAGTTTTTGGTTATTTCGTATATTCTTATCACTAAATGATGGCTTTTTTGCCATACTACAAGTTGTCTAAAATCATCTAACTTCTCATTCATTTTCTTTCCCTTTCCTACTTCCCTACTCTCCTACTTTCCTACAGGGTGAATAGTTACATTTATAGTAAGTATTAACCAGAAGTTCACATTAGTATTGTGGATAGTGGATAGTTGATAGTTGATGGTTGATAGTCTATGAAACTATCAACTATAAACCATCAACCATGTTTTTAGCCATAGTAATTACCATTTGTCATTTTTCTTCTTCTTTAGGGACAAACTTAACTTTTTTCTCCCCCTGTCGCATCATTCCCATTTGTCTGGCTAAATCCTCTATTCGGGTTGAGTCATTTTTTAATGCCGTTTTTTCCTTATCCAGAGCCTTATTCTTCTCCTCTATTTCTCGTATTTGTCTGGTTAAAGTTGAGACTTGCCGCTTCTGATGAAAAATAGTGAGGATATTATTCATTCCACCAATGAATAATATGATAAAGATTATAGTTAAAACTAATAATTTTTTTTGTCTGGTCTTTTTCTTTTTCCGAGGAAAGGTTATTTCGAATTCCATTGTTTCCCCCAGTTTTAATTTTGGATTTTAATTCACTACTGCCTACTAATTACTGTCTATTTCCATATATTCCAGTAATTCCCAGTTCTTCTTCTATGCGTAGCAGTTGGTTATATTTAGCCACGCGGTCGGTGCGAGATGGGGCACCTGTTTTTATCTGACCGGCATTTGTCGCCACGGCAATATCGGCAATCGTCGTATCCTCTGTTTCGCCCGAACGATGAGAGATAACCGTGGTATAACCCGCCCGCTTTGCTAATTCTATGACATCAAGTGTTTCGGTTAATGTCCCAATTTGATTGACCTTAATCAAGATAGAATTAGCGACACCTAATCCTAGTCCTTTAGATAATCTTTTCGGATTGGTGACAAATAAATCATCCCCAACAATTTGAATTTTGCCACTCAATTCCTGCGTAAAGTTTTTCCATCCATCCCAATCGTCTTCCGCAAAGCCATCTTCTATGGAAATGATAGGATATTTCTCAACTAATGATTTATAATAGGAAATAAGCTCTGCGGAGGTCATCACTTTTCTCTCGCCTTTAAAATTATATCTATCATCCTCAAATAGTTCAGATGCGGCGACATCCAGGGCTAAAAATATCTCCTCACCGGGTTTATAGCCTGCTTTTTCAATCGCCTGGAGGATAAGTTTAAGTGCCTCTTCGGTTGAGGAGATATTAGGAGCAAACCCTCCTTCATCACCCACAGCCGTAGAATAGCCTTTTTCATTCAAAATCTTTTTTAATTGATGAAATGTCTCCACGCTCATTCGTAATCCTTCTGAAAAACATTCTGCTCCTTTGGGCACAATCATAAATTCCTGAATATCAATTGGGTTATCTGCATGTTTGCCACCATTCAAGATATTCAACATAGGCACGGGTAATGTTTTAGCCTGGACACCACCTAAATATTGATAAAGAGGCAATTCTACGGCTAAAGCGGCGGCTTTAGCTACGGCTAAAGAAGTTCCCAAAATGGCATTAGCCCCGAGTTTTTCCTTATTTTCAGTCCCATCTAAATCAATCATTATCTGGTCAATCAATGCCTGGCAGGTGGCATCTTCACCTTCTAACTCAGGGGCAATAATATCATTGACTACATCAACGGCCTTTAGTACCCCTTTCCCTAAATACCTTTCTTTGTCGCCATCCCTTAATTCTAACGCCTCATAAGTTCCGGTAGATGCACCGGAAGGCACTGCGGCTCTGCCAATTTCTCCACACTCTAACTCTACCTCTACTTCAACCGTGGGATTACCACGCGAATCTAAGATCTCTCTTGCCCAAATGTCTATAATTTCAGTCATTACCTACCTCCTTTTTTAATTTCTCTAAAAACTGGATATTAGAATTGCCTAATTCCTTAGATTTGTTCCATAATTCTATTGCCTTTTCTCTCATATTCCTGGCATAATAGACATCACCTAAATGTTCACAAATGACTGGGTCATCATTAATTAACTCATAAGCCTTTTCCATTTCTATTAATGCTTCATCTAATCTACCAGATTGAAAATAAGCCCAGCCTAAACTATCAATATAGGTGCCATTGTTTGGTTTTATCTCTAACGCCTTTTTAATTAGATTAATTGCCTCATCCAGATGGATACCCCTCTCAGCATATAAATAGCCAATATAGTTATAGGCGTTTGCATTTTGTGGATTTAATTTAATACATTGATAAAAACACTCAATGGCTTCATCCAGCCTCTCCACATTGTCATAGGCTACCCCTAAATGGAAATAAGCCATCTCATCTTTTGGGTCTAATTTAACTGCCTTCTTAAAAGCAGGAATAGCCATTCGATAGTTAGTTTTGTCATTATAAATCATCCCTAACAGGAGATATAATTTTGAATTTTGTGGTTGTCTTTTAAGTGTCTGATGAATAGTTTTAATGGCTAAATCATATTGTTCTTCGACACTGTATAAATAACATAATCGAATATAAGCCTCATAAAAATTTTTATTAAGTTCGATTACCTTTTCAAACTCGATAATTGCCTTTTTGAAATCTTTTTCCTTTTCGTAGGCTAATCCTAATAAAAAATGCGACTTCCCATCATCCGGGTCATTTTGTAAAACAATCTTTAGCTGCTCAATAGCGGGTTTTAATTCATCGCTTGACAGATGGAGTAAAATAAGTCTGCGTCGTACCTCTAAATTATCTGGTTCAAGTATTAGCCCTTTTTGATAGAACATTTTGGCATTTTCTATTAGTCCTTTTTCTTCGTATAGAGTGGCTAATGTAAAATAAATTTCACTATCCAGAGGTAGCAGACTGACAGTTTTCTCTAATGTAGAAATAGCCTCATTCAACATCCCTACTCTAAGATAAATATCACTTAATTCTAAGTAAGCAAGTGGGAAATTCGGTTCTAATTCTATTGCTTTTGTATAAGATTTAATTGCCTCCTGATAATTTTTAAAATGGGCATTTAAAAATCCCAGGAAATAATGTGCGGCGCCGTCATTTGGGTCTAATTCTACTACATAAGTGAACTCTTTCAATGCCTTCGAATATTGCTTTTCCCCAACATATATTTTCCCTAAGGTAAAATGAGCCTGGATGCATTCAGGGTCAAAGTTGATAGCCTCTCTTGCATATTTTTTTGCCTGAGATAAATTCCCAAGAATAAAATAATCTGTGGCTAAACTGCTTTTGATTGCCGCATTGGGCTGGATTTTATCTGCCTTTTTGTATTCTTCAATCGCTTCTTTTATCTTGTTCTCCTGGTCATACAGAACACCTAAACTAAAATATGTGTAAGCATCGGAGATTGTAGGTGGTGAAATCTGTTTGTTAGATAGATGGACACAACCCGCACACATAAGGCAGATAAATATAAAATAAATTAGATTCCTCATTTTTGCTCCCAAAAAACTTATTGCTCAGTGAAGAGTAATTCAGTGAACAGAGGGCAGTAAAACTCTTTACTCTTCACTGGTAACCGTTCACCGCACAGACGCAGAGAAACAGAGAGGAAAATATCTTTTTTTCGTGTTTTTCGCGTTTTTCGATGTTCAAAAAGGCTGGTAAGCGTTCAGGTGGTGTAACAAAAGGAGATGTGGAGATTAAGGAGATAGGGAGATATTATTAAAAAAATTGAAATTAATAGAAACTAATAGAAATTTATGGAAATTTGTTGTTTTCCACAATCAATTTCTACCTATTTCTATAAATTTCAATCTATTTCTATTATCTTATCTCCATATCACTCTTATCTCCTTATCCCCTTTCTTACACTTTTGATATATAGCCTGAACGGTTACCGTCCCGAAAATCTCTGTCTCTGGTGAATAGATTTTAATTTTTTCTCTGCGTCTCTGTGTCTGTGCGGTGAATAATTACCTTCACTGTTCACTTTCTATCTTATCGGCTAAGATAATAACTTTATCTGGTAAGACTTCGCAAAACCCATTTTCGATTTCAAACTTTTTTTGTTCTTTTTCACGATTAATTTGTAATCTACCGCTGCCAAGCGTAGTTAAAAGGGGTGCGTGGGAAGGTAAAACCCCAAATTCTCCTAAACTCCCCGGGCAGGTAATTGAATTTGCGTCACCTTCTAAAATTAATTTTTCTGGGGTAATCAGTTTAAACTCTATCATCTATTTTTCCTTTTCTAACAATTGAGCCTTTTCTAATACCTCATCTATCCCACCAACCATATAAAAACACGCCTCCGGGATATCATCATACTTTCCTTCAACAATCTCTTTAAACCCACGCACTGTCTCTTTGACACTAACATATTTCCCTGGCCTTCCGGTAAATACCTCTGCAACAAAGAATGGTTGAGATAAGAATTTTTGTATTTTTCTGGCACGATACACCGTCATTTTATCCTCTTCACTTAATTCATCCATACCTAAGATAGCGATAATATCCTGCAAGTCTTTGTATCGTTGAAGGACTTGTTGAACGGCGCGAGTTGTTTTATAATGTTCCTCCCCTAATATTCTTGGGTCAAGTATTCTGGATGTAGAATCTAATGGGTCAATTGCCGGATATATGCCTAATTCTGCTATTTGTCGCGATAAAACAATAGTTGCATCAAGGTGAGAAAATGTAGTTGCCGGAGCAGGGTCGGTCAGATCATCTGCCGGAACATATATTGCCTGAACTGAGGTGATAGAACCTTTTTTGGTTGAGGTGATTCTTTCTTGTAAGGCGCCCATATCTGTGCCGAGGGTCGATTGATAACCAACCGCCGAAGGCATTCGACCTAAAAGGGCTGATACTTCCGAACCGGCTTGCACAAATCGAAATATATTATCAATAAATAACAGAACATCTTGATTCTTTTTGTCTCTAAAATATTCGGCAACCGTTAATCCACTCAATGCAACACGGAATCGGGCACCGGGTGATTCTTGCATTTGACCATAGACAAGTGCAGTTTTGGCAATTACGCCTGATTCTTTCATTTCTAACCAGAGGTCATTTCCTTCGCGTGTTCGTTCACCTACGCCAGCAAATACTGAGACACCGCCATGCTCGGTCGCGACATTACGAATTAATTCCATAACTAACACTGTTTTCCCCACACCTGCACCACCAAATAATCCAACCTTTCCTCCTTTAGCAAAAGGTGCTAATAAATCTACTGCCTTTAATCCTGTCTCAAATGGTTCACGAATTACCTCCTGGTCGTCAAATGTGGGTGATGGTTTATGAATGGGT
This sequence comes from bacterium, assembly GCA_040757115.1. Lineage (NCBI taxonomy): Bacteria > bacterium. Next base: position 10,574 of record JBFLYA010000088.1, read on the forward strand.
GAATATTCTGAGGCTTCTATGGAGCCTAAATTATCCAGAGGTTCACCCCACGGACCCATTACCCGACCTAAAGTGGCTTCTCCAACCGGGACCCTAATCGGATAACCTGTATCTGTTGCCTCCAACCCTCTTTTTATCCCGTCGGTATAATCCATAGCAATCGTTCTGACCGTATTATCGCCCAGATGTTGTGCTACTTCTACGACTAATTCTTGCTCTAAAGCAACAGCACTTGCCTTTTCCCTTTTGATTTTGACCGCGTTGTAAATAGGGGGTAAATCATCTGTCTCAAACTTGATATCTACTACTGGCCCTAATATCTGTTTTATTTTCCCTGTTCGCATTTTTTTATCCCTCCTTAAATTTGGTGATTGGTAATTGGTGAATGGTAATTAGTTAGCAATTTTTATCTAACTTCTGTTTTCTATCTCCTGATTTCTCTAAACCATAGTTTATACTAAAATAATCATATTGTCAATATTTTTTTGCAACCATTATCCCCAGACAAACATCTTTAATATTAATCCAAAAATTACGGCAATAGATGTACTGGCAATACTGTCAAACAAACTATATTCTTCTTCTCTTTCTTTGGAAATGACCATTCTGGCAATAAGGATAGTGGGGATGAAGAGAAAGAATAGACTGGGCATAAGAATTAAAGTCATAATCAATAGTCGCTCGATTATTCCGTATCTTTTAGTCTTTAATGCCTGAGATGAGTAATCCTCACTAATCATCTTCTTTAAATAATGAATAACTATTGCCCCAAAATAGCCACCGGCAATAAATCCACTTGCCGTTAAGAGTATAATTTTATCCTCCAGCACGCCTCTTGTAAATTCAGGTATTTTGATGGCAGATTCAGGGATAGAAAGAATAATTAAGGTAATAAACCACATAACAATTATATGTAGAGACTGGTCTAACAAAAACATCCAGAGGTTATCTGTCTGTGTGTTAGTCGTAATGACTATTCGGAGATAATCAATCAGGAAATGGGAGATTATCAAGATAAAGATTGCCAGCCACATCTTGAGACAAAGGATATAAGGAAACAAGAAAGGAATAGCCATTATTCCCACAATTCCACAGTGGAGTAACACACCCCATTTACTCCTTACCTTCAATTTGAATAATTCATTAAATTGTAATGGATAATCTGCGATTAAATGAACTAATAATAATTGATAAAAAATAATCATTTTCCCTCCCTCGCTACTCTAATCTTGACCCATAAGTTTTACTGGACAATGTTACATTCATTCACAATTCGCAATTCACCATTCACAAATTCTTCCCTAAATTTCCTTAATAATGGTGGATGGTGAATTGTCAATTGTGAATTGTGAATTATCACTCTTCACGGTGTCCAGTAAAACTTGTGGGACAGGCTAATCTCACTACTCTCTACTCACTACGGTAATCAATCCTTCTTCATACGCCTGCAAAAATGCCTTGACTACATCAGGGTCAAATTGGAATCCAGCCTGCTCCTTTAATTCATCTAAAGCCTGTTGATGTGGTAACCCCTGACGATATGGTCTATCTGAGGTCATAGCATCAAAAGTATCGGCAATGGCTAATATTCTCCCCATTAGAGATATCTCTACATCTTTTACCCCAGAGGGATACCCTTTTCCATCATATCGCTCATGATGTTGGAAAACACCAGGAATAATAGCATCTAACTGTTTTATTGGCTTAATAATCTCTTTTCCAATACCGGGATGTCTTTTTACCTCGGCAAATTCTTCCTCTGTCAATCTACCAGGTTTTTTAATGATAGATTCATTAATACCTATCTTGCCAATATCATGAAGTAATCCTGCCAATCTAATGGTTTCTTTTTCATTTTCATTCAAATTTAATTTCATTGTAATTGCTTGAGAATATTGCATTACTCGTTCACTATGGCCTCTGGTGTAAGGGTCTTTGGCTTCAATCGTGGTCACTAAGGCTTTGATACTATTAAAAAATAACTCTTTCAGGTCTTCATACAACTTCGCATTTTCAATCGCAATCCCCTCTTGATTAGCCATTGCCTGCAATAATTCTAAATCAGCGGTTGAAAATCCCTCATCCCCAATTTTATTGATTGCCTCGACTACTCCAATTACCCTATCTTTAATTAATAATGGCACACATAGAAGTGATTTCGTCACGAACTTAATTTCTTCATCAATCTTTCGATAAAATCTCGTGTCCTGACTAACATCTTTGATGGAAAGGGGCTGTTTGTTTTTAACTACCCAGCCCGCTACTCCCTCAGTAATAGGTAATTTAATCTTTTTTAACTCATTCTTTTTCTCGCCAATAGCAACCTCAAAAACAAAATGCTCATCTTCGATTAACATTAACGAAGATGCCTCTGCTTTCATCAGTTTAGTCGTCAGTTCCATAATCAAGGGTAATAATTCCTTTATTTGCAATGTCGAGGTGACAATTTGACTGACTTCAATTAATGATTCTAAATTATAGACTCGTTGACAGATATTTTTAAAAGATTTCTCAAATGCGTTAAACTTTTCGCTTGTCCCAATTTTTCCCATTAGCTCTTCTAATTGCCTTTGGGCTAATTTTATGTCATCTTTCATATCTGATATAACCTCTATTGGGGGATATTTGTCCCCATCATAAGATCTTATCGTTACCCACAAGTCCAAATATAGTTAATTGACAATTATCAATTAGCCATTATCAATTCACAATTAATATTTGATGTTGACAAAATTAACAAATAATGGTCAATTGTTAATTGTAAATTGTCAATTGTTAATTATTGGGGGTTGCATATCTCTGTTATTTCACAGTACTTCCCCTCAAAAATCTTCCCTCTCAAGATGTGGGTAACGATAAGATCATAAGATATTTATCAAGTAACGGAGCTATCTCTTTAATAAAATTCTCCTCGATGGTGTCTATGTTATCTATTTTCCCCTTTTCAACAAGACTACTGATTCTAATCATCGCGGCAACACTATCTTTTCGTCTTATTTGATCAAAAACTATATTCAATTGTTGAATATAATAACTATGCGTATTCCTTTTACCAACTCTAAACCAGTAGATTGTAAGGAATTCGGTATCTTTTTCTTTAATATATAATTTATTACATCCAATCTTTCCGTGATTAATTTGAATTTGAACTATCTCTTTTTTAAGGAACTGGGTCCCTCCCCCTGTAAGACAAATCTCTGGTGGATGAAATGCCTCTGGATTGACACTACTTGCCACGATAAAAAGTAAAACCGTATCTCCCTTTGTATTTGTGTATGCTCGCAGAAGTAAATCACTCTTCCTTAACATCTTATAAACCCTCTCTTCAATAGGGTAGTCCTCACCCTTCCATTCACCAATTATTTTTGGAAAATGTTTTAGATTGGTCTCTCGAATCGGTGGTGAAGGTAAAGAAAGAAAAATTATAATTAATAACGCCACTGATAATAAAACTATGACTATAGTATAATTTTTTTTAGTTTCCATTTTTTCCCTCTTTATGCCAGGTTAAAACCTTTCCAATTGCTCCTAATCCTATTAAGGCGATGATAAATACCAATAATCCGGCGAGGGTATGCGTTGGTTCTGTTAATGCAGCCTCATGACCATAGACATAAGTGATGAGTGTCAGGAAAATTATTCTCACGATATTAGATAAAATAGCCACAGGCACAGCAGAGAAAAATAGAATAATTCTCCTTAAAAATGATATAGATAAAATATTGGCAAATAGTGTCCCTAAGGCTAAAAGTGTAATTAAAGATCTGAGTCCACTGCACGGTTCACCAACTTCAAGGAAATCATCCGGTAAATTTATTCTTGCTCCTTCCATAGATACCGGGATACCCATTAAATTTATAGAGACAGTCGCCCAGTAGGTTGCAAACATCTTAAGATGAAATGTTAAAAAAAGAGTAAATACCTCCGGCAGAGGAACCATAAAAACCAGGAAACTTATTGGGAAAATAAGTTTCCTGGTCATTTTAGCCCCTAAAAGATATAAACATAGTCCAAAAATGACAATAATAAGTGAAAAGCCGCTGACAAAGTCTATTAAAAAACAACGGCTTACCAGATGAATTAATAATCCTGCACAAAATAGTATTAATCCTTTTGCACAGGAGATAACTGGTATCTTTTTTAACTCATCCTTCATTTTCCAGATTAAGAATAAGGAGATAATGGGAATTAATGGACCATGAGTATAGTTTGACTCCCCTTCTAAATATTTATATTTCATCCAGAAAAAGGTTGGTAAATAGACGAGGATGACCAAAATAACCACTATCCAAACTTTTATCTTTGACCAGATAATCATAACCACCTACTCTTTTCCTAGTGCTCTGTCGCTACTCAATTGATGTTCTCCTTTGGCCTAATCATTACCCACATCTTTTAGTGGACAGATTTGATAGAAATTCCAAATTCCAAGCACCAAATTCCAAATAAATTCCAAATTCCAAGCACCAAATCCCAAACACCAAATTCCAAAGTTTA
>JBFLYA010000089.1 GCA_040757115.1 bacterium
CCTTATCAACCAGGGAAAACAGTCAAATCATTTTGTGGGGATTCATACTGTAGTGCCAAAACTCAACCTCTCTACTCTGTAAGTTGTTGATAATACAAGACTTATTTTTTTAAGCGGCGAAGTTGGGTTGTGGGTAACGATAAGCTTTAAAAAAGGGGATAATCCTTTAATCTTTGTGTCTTAGTGTCTTTGTGGCTGAACAGTTTAGCTACAAACAGGAGTTAAAAATTCCCATTTCCCTAAATTGATTAGACAATCTTTCCTTTAAACAGTCGATAAATTCGGTGGTTAAAGATGTAAGTTCTTTTTCTCGACTATAAATAAGATTGAAATCAAATCGAGAGTCTATGTTGGCTATAGGGATAATATCTATATTCTCCGGCTTTTTAATAAATGAGGATTTTGCGACAAAAGAGATACCAAGATTCTCTGCAACCGCACTTTTAACGGCCTCTGTTGAATCCAGTTCCATTTTGATATTTAAATCAGAAAGTTTGATGCCATATTTAGTCAATATTTCTTCCATTATCTTCCTTGTTCCTGAACCTTCTTCTCGAATAATTATTGGCTCGGACAATAACTCGCTAATTTCTATCTGCTTTTTAGATGTCCATAGATGTGAAGTTGAAGTAATAAGGATTAATTCGTCCTCATATACCTTTTCGACACTGAAAGAATGATTATCGATTTTGTCCTCAACCAGGGCTAAATTAAAGGCATTCGCCGATAGCTGTTTTAAAATCTGGTTTGTGTTGGCTACTTTTAAATAAATATCTACCCCGCCATCTTCTTTTCTAAAGGTGCTAATTATTCTTGGCAGAACATACTCACCTAATGTTGTGCTGGCACCAATGATTAACTTACCATTGCTTGAATTTCTGAAATGGCTTATCTCCAGAATCGCCTTTTCATAAAGAGCCAGTATTTGCTCTGTAAAGCCGCGTAATATTCTACCTTCTTGCGTGAGTAAAACACCTTCTTTTTCTCGTAAAAACAGTTTTACGGCTAACTTATCTTCCAGTCTCTTAATCTGGTGGCTGACTGCAGACTGGGTAATGTATAATTCATCACCTGTCTTTGAGAAGCTTTTTAATTGAGCCACCTTTTGAAATACCCTTAGAGTAAAATCATCCGTTTGACACCTCTTACTTCTTACTTTTTATCCGAGAGTCTTCATTTAATACTCAATTACCAATTCCCAGTTTTAAGTCATTATCCATCTTGACCAAATCCTCAAGAGTAGTTGAATCTAAAATCTCGCTTACCTTTTCTCCAACCTTTTTCCAGAGTAATCTTGCGGCACATTCTGGCGACCGATGGCATTCCTTATGACTTACCTCTGGATTAACACAAAATACCGGCTCAATATAGCCTTCAAGAGTTCTGATTATCTCCCCCGTAGTAATTTCAGCTGGTTTTTTAGTCAAGCGATAGCCACCAGCAGGTCCTCTTGTGCTTTCTACCAAGCCGGCTCTTTTTAATTTAACCATCAGTTGTTCTATATATTGTGAAGTAATCTCCTGGTTTTTTGAAATTTCAGTTGCCGGGACAAATTTTCCGGTCGTCCCGTGTAATGCTAACTCAAGCATTGACCTGAGTGCATATCTGCCTTTTGTGGAAAGCCACATCGGACTTTTACCTCCTTTCCAATTAGAATAGACCATAATGACTATTTCTTTCTCTAAAATAGTATCTCCACGGCTTGATACGGGCATGCCTTGAGGCAAAGACCGCAAACAATACAGCGTTCAGAATCAAAGGAGACCCTCATTTGCTCCCGGTTAACACTTAAGGTATCAGAGGGACAGATAGGAATGCACGCTGTACAATGAACACATTTTGCCTCATTCCACCGGACATCCTGAGCTAACGGTTGAATACTTACTCCCAATCCCTTCAGGTAATCCATTCCGCCGGCCAGTTTCTCCCTTTGCCCGCCTATCTCTACCACCAATCTACCTTCTTCATTCGGATTAACTTTGGCACTTAAGATATTAACTATCAAATCGTAGTCTTTAATTAGATGACAGGTAATTGGTTGTTCGACAATCTCTTTGGGAAATGTTAAAACCACTCGTTTCTTAATCATACTTTCTCCTGAAAATAGGAAGTAGAAAGTAGAGAGTAGAAAGTAGAAAGTAAAGAAAACATCACTCCTCACGCCTATCTCCTTACCTCCCACCTTCTACCTCCTACCTACTATTTTCATCCTCATTTGTGAACACACGGTTCATGAGCGTTTCTCCTAACTATCTAAACGATTATCTTTCTTTTAATGCCTTGAGTCTAATCTTCGAATCAACTGATGGAAGTTTTTGCACAGGTTCAGTTAACAGAAATTCACCTTTGCGTATCCATTCCTTGAGTATGTCCGCTATTTCTCTTGCTTTGGCATAGCTTGATAATCCACCAGTAGGAACCTCTTTGTTTCGAACGATTATTTTACCAGATTTTAGCTGAGCATAATTCACTTCAGCAAGACTCCCTGGTTTACCTTGTGGGTATGCCTCGCTGTAATCTATTACCTGGGTGTAAATTTCTTCATCCTTAACTGCGGTATATTGGCAGATTTCCTCGTTGAGGATAGGAATAGGCACACCAATTCCTACAGCTAATGTTACTCCATAGCCGGTCATACTCACTCCCCGTAACCATTCAGGATTTATCTGTTTTAAATCACCAAGAACCGCCAATGTCCCGGCTGGACTCTTTGGAATTCCCTTATCCGTCCGAGCTACATTGGGATTATGTTGAGTCCCCTGCCAAACAATGTAGCCTACTCCACCACCCAGGAATATTCTCGTTCCCATGCCAATAGTAAGATAGAGTGGGTCGTTGAGCAATGGAGACAGTTGTCCCGCACTACAATAGTTAGCATTCCCCAATCCTGGCTGTAAAACCCCCATATAGGTATAGATAACTGTATTTGAAAGATTTACTGCAACATTATAGTTCTGGTAGCAATTTCTTGGATTAAATAACACTGCCTCATTTAAGTCTTCAATATTAATCCAGGTATCAAGTTCTTTGCGAGGATAGCAATCTGTCCCGTAAGAGATTGCCTTCAGACGAATGTCCTTTCCGGCAACCAACTCTTCGATTATGTGTCCGCCACCATATTTGAATGCCCCTAGATAAATGCTGTTCGCCGGGTCATTTTCAGGAATTTCGGTTGCACCCAGAAAAACATCTACCGCCGCTAAACCTGCATGAGCTGGAACATTATTTAACCAGACCTTTTGAGCCTTGATTTTTGGTTTAGAATGACCAAAATTGAAGTAAACCTCTGAAGAGCACATCGGGCCAAAAGTAGCTGTGGTAACCACATCCACCTCTTTGGCTGCTTGCTTTACACCCTTCTTATCCACCAACCCGATAATCTCTTCCGCGGTTACCACCACAACTTCACCCTTTTTAATCCGCTCGTTAATCTGGGCAATGGTCTTAACCATTTCCAACCATCTTCCTTTCTTGAAACTTGTGAATATACTTGAGTATTTCTATCAACAATTATATTATACCATATCTGAGTAATTTTGTCAACAATCATTTTTTAACTGACTATGACTTTTTCTCATAGAGTTATAAGAATTACTCATTTGACAAATAGTTAATCAAGGGTTATATTATAAGTAGAATATATATAAATAATTTGCTTAACAATACAAGGAGGTAAAAACAAATGAAAAAGGTAGTAATTTTAGGTGGAGGAAGTGCAGGGGTGATGTTTGCCAACAGAATGAGGAAGGAGTTTAGTGAAGATGCAGTCCAGATGACGGTGATTGAAAAAAGTGAGACGCATATTTATCAGCCGGCATTTACCTTAGTAGTGTTTGAGTTAGACCAGCCGGAAAATCTTACAAAACCAATGAAAAACCTGTTTTTTGAGGGAATTAACTTAATCACTGATGAGGCAACGAAGATAGAACCGAAAGAAAACAGAGTAATGACTTCAAAATCTGGTGAAATTTCTTATGACTATCTCGTTATTGCCACAGGTGCAAGATTAATCTATGATGAGCCTGAGGGAATGTTAAAAGGGCTTGAGAAGGGTGAAAATGTATTTATGTTTTATTGCCTTGATGGAGCAATACGACTCAGAGAGGCAGTAAAGAGATTTGAAGGTGGCACAATAGTTTCATCTATTTGCCAGATGCCGATAAAATGCCCTGCCGCTCCTGTAAAATTCATTATGCTGGCAGAAAATACTATGAGACGCAGGGGGATAAGAGATAAATGTAGATTTGTATTCACCACGCCAATGTCGGATGTCTTCTCCAGGCAGCCTTATGCGGCTAAACTAAATAGCATCTTTAAGGAAAGAGGCATAGAGGCAATTGCAAATTTTACCCCATCAGAGGTTGATTATGAAAAAGGTGTGATAAAATCCTTTACAAAAGGACAAGAACCTGTCCAGTTTGATTTGCTTTGTATTACTCCACCACACGAAGGCCAACCCCTTATCGAAAATTCAGAAGGTGTAGGAAATGCCGCAGGTTGGGTTACCTGTGATAAGAATCTGATGGTCCATACTACTTTTCCCAATATCTATGGGATTGGAGATGCAACCGATTTCCCAACATCAAAAACTGCCTCTGGAGTAAGAAAGCAAGCTAAGGTTCTAACCGAGCGAATGAAATCACTCATAAAAGGTGAAAAGCCAACCGCGACCTACGATGGAGAGGTAATATGCCCGATGCCAACCAGATATGGCAAGGCGTTGTTTGCAGAATTTAACTATACGGAAAGCATCTCGCCAGCTATTGAGAGTTATTTTAACTGGATGGTTAAGGTTCATATGCTCAGACCACTTTACTGGAATCTTATGCTTAATGGCTTGATGTAATTAAGGTAAGTAGTCAAGCCACCCATACTAAAAATAATAAGAGGTAAAAGAAGATGGTAAATGATATATTAAAAACAATTAAAGATAGTACTAACCAGATAAATGAATTACACCGCAGGTTTAAGATAATCGAAAACCTTATCACGGATATAACGCCTGGTTTTGAAAGGGTTTGTAAGGAAACTAACCCGATTGTTCGAGAATTAAGAGAGAAGTTTGAGCGAGACGAAACTTTAACATTTGTCATGAGAATTGGAGATAGTATCCCATCTTTTGTAAGGCTTTTGGAGGTGATGAATGCTGTAAAAGGCTTGCTTGAGGACTTATCTTCAGTGCCTGATAAAATCTCTAAGGAAACACTTCCTATTGTCCGAGAGTTAAGAGAACGCTTTGAAAGGGATGAAACATTGAAACTCATCAAGCAGGTGGGAGACAATATACCGACCATGGTAAGGTTTCTGGAGATAATGCCGGCGGTAAAAGGGTTGATTGATGACCTATCGCCAGCTATCGACAAAATCCTGCATGAGACAGCACCTACAATAAAAATACTCCGCGAATCCTTTGAAAAAGATGAAACCATAGAGATTCTTAAAAAGACTGGAGAAAACATTAACACCTTTAATAAACTTCTGGATACCCTGTCTACTCTGGATAAAAGTGGGGACCTCGAGATTATCCTGGAAAACGCCGTGGCTAAAGAAACAAGGTGTTTGATTAAAGTAATGGAAAACTGCGTAGTTAAAACTATGCAGGAGGTTAAGGAGAAACCTATTAAACCCGGGCTGGGAAAGATTATCTTTGCCATAAGAGAGCCTGAGGTTCAAAAGGGATTATTATTCCTGATGACCCTTGCCAGAAATATACCGCAGTGTATATTAGAAACTATGAAAGATAGCCCGCAAGGGGAAAGGTGATAGCAACTATTAAAATCTTAACCTGATTCCAAGGGCAAATCTGCGTTTTTGACCAGGATAACCTAAAAGATACTCATAGTCTTCACCGAGTAAATTCTCACAGGAAAATGAATAATACAGCGAATCATTAATTTTCTTTTCAGCAGTGATATTCACCAGGAAATAACTTTTTAACTTGGGAATATTGGGGGTAACTGTGCCAAAACTACTATCTGCATATTCCGTGTTCAAATTAATGGTTAGTTTTTCCCCATCTTTATATCTCAGCCCCATCTTCAATCTATTCTCAGGCACATTTGGAATCTCACCACCTGATTTATTCTTAGCATTAATACAGGAATAACTTATATTCTGGCTTAACTTAGGACTAAAGTAATATCTAACTCCCAATTCTAATCCTGAAAATTTTGCTTTACCTATATTCTCAGGGCAATAGATATAAGTAGGTGAGCCTCCTGTCCAGATGATATATTTATCTACTCGTTGTGTCCAAATAGCCCCTTCTAAAAATAGCTCATCTGAGAATTGATAGTTAGCATCCATTTTATATTTCCAGCTTTTTTCTGGTTCTATCTTTGAGTTTATCCCACTATAGTCCCGATTGACATAAAGTTCATCAAAGGTAGGCAATGATAATTTTCGCTCTATACTCCCTGACATATTTATTTTTTCTTTCAGGGTATAATGAAGATTAAACAAAAAATCTAACTGTGATGAAGAAAAACTATTCTCATATTTGTCTAAAGATACCTTTGCATCGAGAAGCATCTTAGGTGTAATTTTGAAGCGTTTACCTTCTGCATATAAAGAATAGAATTTCAATGTTCTACCCGCTATACTTTTTAACTTCTCGTGGTAAATATCAGTTCCAATAGACAATGGCGGATTGCCTTTTTTAAACGGTGTCAAAAATCCAAGATGGGCACCGATGGCATTATTTTTAGCCAACCATCCATTACTACTGATATTCCCTTTACCGATGTCCAGACCAAGTAACATTTTTGATTCGGGTGGAACTTTGACCTCATAATTGATGGATACTGATTTCCTTAACTTATTCTCGACAAAACCGCCTTGATAAGGAAGGGTTAAATCTTTATTTAGATATTCTATCTCCGTTCTCCATGAATATTTAGGGAAATTAACAATTGTCTCTCCTGACAGGCAATCTTGACTGAATCGGTTAAAATAAGGGCGATTATCATAGGTAAATCCATCTGCTCTACCTCTATCGAGATGGAAATAATAACCTACTTCTTTGGTCTCATTGCTATGGGTAAAGTCATAGAGCAGGGTTTCGTCATTCCCGTAAGCTAAGCCAAAGGAATATAAAGTGGGCTTAGGCATTTTTTGTGGTAGTTGACTTATCGGTTTTTTTATTTCCTCTTTTTTGGGTAAAACAGGTTCTGGTTCAAATTTTGGTGGTTTTACCTCCTCTATGGTATATGCTGGCGGTTCGATACTCGGAAGAGGTTTCATAATAATATCTTCTTCTTCCGCCTCTATTGCAGACCTATCTTTCCCAATAATAGACATCTCTTGCGGTTTAATCTTTGACTCCTCGCTTGAAGTTCCTTCAATAGCTAATACTACCCCCCATTTAAACAATACTACCCCAATGGCTATGGCTAAAATCCAACTATTTTTTTTCATTTTTCTTTTCCTCCTTTTTTTTGGTAATTGGATAGCTGCAAAATTAGGAAACTGTAGTTTTTAAGCGGGTATTTAAAACCTCTATTTTTATCAATTTCCTCCAAAAATCAAAATGCAAAAAGCAAATATAAAAATTACATATCAAAATGTAAAATTATCTCTTTCCTTTCAGCGTTAAAATACTTGAAGCAAAGATATTACCAAATTCCTCCAACTCTTTGAGAAACACTATCCTTTGGCAACTTATCGATGAATTCTATAAATCGCAGAGTAAAGTTATATCGTCTTTTCTCGAAATCCTTTTTGAAATTTGATTTGTAATTTTGCATTTTGATATTTGATATTTAATATTTATTTGTTGTCTCCCCCAAATCCTATTTTGCAGAACCCTATGTAATTAGCAATTGGTGAATGGTAATTAGTTACCCATTACTCCTTTTTTTTGCACTCTTTAATATAATACTGTGCTTCTGTGACTAAGTCCTGGCGAACGGGAAAAATTTTAATCAGGGTTTCAAATTCTTTTATCGCCTCTTTATATTCACTTTGTTCATATAAACATAGACCTATTTTAAACTGTGATTCAGCGGCCCAGTCAGATTCTGGATACTGGGTTACCACGGCTCTAAAGGTCATCACTGCCGCAGGCTTATCTTCCTCTTTAAGAAAACACCGGCCAAGCCAGTAAAGTGCATCATCAATTTGTTCACTTTTTGGATATTCATTAATTAATAAATTATATTCTTCGATAGCTGATTTTATCTCTCCTTGATTATAGTAAATTTCTGCTATCTGGTAGTGTAATTGGGCACATAATTCTTCCTCTTCTGGATGGAGGCGGATAAAATCTCGATAGGTAGTTATCGCCTCATTATATTTTTTTTGTTGAAAAAGGCAATTCCCCAGTTGATATAAAGCATCTTTTTTTAACACTGAACTTGCCTCTGGATTTTTAATTATCTTTTGATAAATCTCTTCTGCCTTATTAAAATTTTTTTGATTGTAAAAACATATTGCTATTCGAGATTGCGACTCATAAGCTAACGAGTCAGCCGGGAATTTATCAATTACTTCTTGATATATTTTAATCGCATCTTCATATTTACCCTGATTATAGTATGACCAACCTAACCAGTAAATAGATTTTGAAAGATATTTGGAGAGAGGTAATTCTTTAATTAATTTTGAGAAATATTGTTGTGCCAGCGTAAAATTTTCCTGTTTGTAGTAACTTTGAGCCAATTGATATAAGCAAAAATCTAATAATCTGCTTTCAGGATATTTTGTTATCACCTTTTGATAGGTATCTATTGCTTGCTTGTAGTCTTTTAGATTAAAGTAACAATTACCCATTTTAGAGATTATTTCAGGAACTAAGTTCTGGTCTAAATTTACAATGGTAAGAGTCCTTTGAAATTCAGTTATAGCCTTATCATATTTTCCTTCAAGATAATAAGCCCAGCCAAGTCCGTATTGAATCTTAGACAAAAGGGGACTTCCTGGATACTGTCTCTGGAATTGGAAGAACAAGCTTCTTGCCTCTTCATATTTTTGGACATAACAATTAACAATTCCAGCGTGATAACAAATCTCTTCTGCCAGAGGATGTGTTGGATAATTTCTTAAAAACTGATTATACATATCCATAGCCGAGAGATAATCTTTTTTACTAAAAAAACTCTCTGCCAATTCATAAATTGCCAATGGGGTTTGTGGTGAATTTAAGTAACCTGCCATCATTCGATAACAGATGCCTTTAGCCCCGATAAAATCCCCTATTTTAATATAGGCGTTGACTAATTCATAAAGGATTTGGGGAATGAAGGAGTTTTGAGGATAGCGTTTGACCATTTTCTCATAAATATCAATAACCTGTTGAAATCTCTCTTGCTTTTTATATATCTTTCCTATCTGGAAATAGGCTTTAGGGATTAAATCACTATCTTCGAAATTTTTAATTAAATTCTCAAAACTATCTCTTGCCTCATCAAGATTATTTAATTTTAGGTGACATAGTCCTAAATTATAGTAAGCATACGGGGTAAATTCATTCTGGGGGGATGAAGAGATTAATCGTTGATATGCCTCTTTTGCCTTTGGGTAATCTTTAAGGTGCTCAAAAAGGATTTGGGCTGAATAATATTGGGCAAAAAATGCCTTTGAAGAAGTTGGGTATTTTTCAATTATTAAAGAAAAATCCTCAAGTGCCTTTTCAAACTGATGTTGGGAATATAAACAAAAACCTTTAATAAATAATACCTCTGAAATAAGTGGGTAGTCTGGATAGGTATTTATAAATTTTTCCGCCTCAACATAAGCCTTTTCCCAGTTTTTCTCTTTATACCAGCAATCTGTTAAATAGTACTGTGTATTTGCCTGTAATTTTATATCCGAAGAGTCAATTTTTGAAAAGGGGATGATAGCCTCTTGAAATTTTCCACAATAATAAAGACTTATTGCTTGAAAATAAAGACTTGTGACAAAATATGTGCTTCTGGGGTAATTCTCAGATAGTTGGTGGAAATAGTTATATGCACTGGTATAATCCTGTGTTTCAAATGAATACTTACCCAGTTGATATAAGGCTTCCTGAACACAGGAACTCTCTGGATGATATTTTATTATCTTCTGGTAAGTAGCGATTATTTCTTCTTGTGGGTATTTAAGTATAGTCAAGACCTGACTGAGACGATACAGGACATTTGATGCCTGTTCACTACTCAAGTTAGTTTGAGAAAGGTATTTATATTCTTCTAACGCTTGCCCGTATTTTTCTTGATGAAACAGGCATTCAGCTAAGTAAAATCTTGCCTCTGTCACAAGATGACTATCGGGATGTCTTTGAATGAACTCTTTGAATTTAATGCTGGATGAAAGATAAAGCCCATCATTATATAGTTTTTCTGCTTGTTCAAATTCATCTTCTGCAACCGAAAAGGATACGGCAGAATTTACAACAGCGGGTAGATACTGGAGGGCTATTATCAAAAAAACTATATAAAAGATATTCTTTCGCATCTATCCCCTCCCAATAATTTTGATAAGCAGTCAGACATCAGAGAAAGAAGGTTAAGAAAGAAATATAGAAAGAAAAAATTACTTTCCTTTCTTTTACTCAACCTTTTTTTATAATAACATAAATCTGGTCAAAAAGTCAAGAAGTTTTTAATAAAAAAATGGGGATAGTTTTTCTTTCCTGAAAAAACTTGACAATTATTGAAAAAGTGCTATAATAAAAAGTAACCGTTCAGGTGGTAATTTACCGCAGAGACGCAGAGAAACAGAGAAGACATAGAAATAAAGTAACTATTCAGCCACTGATTAACACGGATTAGCACGGATAAAAAAATAAAATCAGTGTTTCATCTGTGTCCATCTGTGGCTGAATAGTTATCAATAAATTTTAATTTTTTCTCTGCGTCTCTGTGTCTCTGCGGTGAACGGTTACGAAAGGTTAACAAAATGGAATTAATTAATAAAATTAAACAGATGAAAGAGAGAAGTGATGAACTTCGGCGTCAGGGTAAAAAAATAGGCTTTGTGCCGACGATGGGAGCATTACACGAAGGACATTTATCCTTAATGCGTCAGGCTAAACTAAAGAATGATGTTGTCATCATCAGTATCTTTGTCAATCCTATTCAGTTTGTCGAGGGAGAGGATTATCAGACTTATCCAAAAGATTTTATCTGTGATGTAGAACTGGCTAAAAAAACAGGTGTAGATATTATATTTTATCCCAAGGTTGAGGAGATGTATCCTGATAAACCTTTAACTTTTGTCAATGTAGAAAAATTAACCAGAGGGCTTTGTGGAAAATTTAGACCCAGCCATTTTCAAGGTGTAACGACTGTCGTAACAAAATTGTTTAATATTGTTAATCCGCACACCTCATATTTTGGACAAAAGGATTATCAACAGGCTTTAGTTATTAAACAGATGATTAAGGATTTGAATTTTGACATCGAGCTTGTGATAATGCCTATTGTTCGGGAGAAAGATGGTCTGGCATTAAGCTCAAGAAATACTTATTTGAACAAAGAAGAACGAAAATCCGCTCTGATTTTATATAAATCATTACATCTGGCAAAAAAAATATTAGATTCAGGGGAAAGACTTTCAAGAAATATTATCCTGGCGATGCAGGATTTAATTCAAACAGAAAAGTTAGCCTCGATTCAATATATTGAAATAGTCGATAGCAAAACATTAGAACCAGTTGAACTAATAGAAAAAAAAGTGCTCATTGCCTTAGCGGTTAAAATTGGCAAGACAAGATTAATTGATAATATTTTAATATCGTAGTAACTATTCAGCCACTGATTAACACGGATTAGCACGGATAAATAGCAGAAGGCAGAGAGCAGAGGACAGAGAGCAGAGGGCAGAAGGCAGAGGGCAAAGGCGGGTTGTCCCCCGCTGGCGGGGGATTAAGGGGGTGGAAATCTCTTCCACTGGCACAGGTGAAATCAGGCTAAAGCCTGCGGCTACCAGCCTTCCCGAGTCCCGAACCCCGAGTCCCGAGTCCCGATTTTCAGAAGAACCCTTCAGCCTAATTACGGACAGGGAAAACGGACACGGATTACGAATTTTTAGTGTTTCATCCGTGTCCATCTGTGGCTGAATAGTTACGAATATAAATCCATTAATAATCCTTGAATCATTTCTACCTTAGCCGCAATGTTAATGGGATTAATTTGTGTCTTGAGGACTCCTTCGGTTAATTCAGACAGATTTTTATTAATCTCTTTAATGATGATATTTACCTGTCGCTGACCAAGTTGTGCCTGTAAAGGTCGAACTGTAGTTGTTGTTTCTTCCAGCGAATAGAGGTTTTTAACTACTTTTTCCATAAATGTCTGGACAAGATGTCTATATTGGGTAAGATTTTCATAGATAGGGGATTGAACTAAAATTTTTCCTTGAGCTTCAATTTTATTAAGCAGGTCATCGAGGTATAATTTTAGTTTTTCTTTAGTTGCGGTTTTCAATTCTTCATCAAATGTTTTTCCATCGATTTTTGGCGGGGCATTTTTTTCTTTAATTGAGTCTGTTTGAAAAAGACTTTTATCCGCCATAGCCTCAAGTGGGATATTTGTATTTATCATTTGATTACTCCCTTTTCGTCCAGCAATTCTAATTATGGCAGAAAACACTTGAGATACATTACGATACCTTACACTTTTTCAAAATTAGAATTGCTGCGTTTCGCCAATATGTATTCAATAGAATCGACGAGGGCTAACCATGATGCATCAATAAGATTTTCTGAGACCCCAACCGTGCTCCAGATATTCTTTCCATCTGTAGATTCAATCAATACTCTGACCTTTGCGGCGGTGCCCTCTTTGGCATCCAATACCCTGACTTTATAGTCAGTTAAACGCACTTCTTTTAGTAAGGGATAAGATTCTTCTAATGCCTTTCTCAGGGCAGTATCTAAGGCATGAACAGGACCATCTCCTTCGGCAACTATATATTTTTGTTTGCCTTTTACATCTATCTTAATAATTGCATCAGATGAAAGCTCCCTATTTCTATTTTCGACAATAACCTCAAATTTCTTTAGAGTAAATGCAGATTTATATTTACCTAACACCTTTTTAATGAGCAATTCAAATGAGGCGTCAGCGGCTTCATATTGGTATCCTTCGTCTTCTTTTTCTTTGATTTTAGCCAGAATTTTTTGTGTTTGAGGAGTATCTTTTGACAGGTCTATTTTCATCTCCTTTGCTTTTTCCAGAAGGCTGGTTTGTCCGGCTAATTCTGAGATTAATATTTTTCGTTCATTTCCAACTAATTCTGGCTGGATATGTTCGTAGGTTTTTGGATTTTTTTGCACCCCGCTGGCATGGACACCGGCTTTATGAGCAAAGGCAGAAGTGCCAACATAAGGTTGATGTGATTGAGGGACAATATTAGCCATTTCTGCAACAAATCTCGAGACCTCAGTCAGGCTTTTGAGTTGGTCATCTGAAATACAATTCAGCCCCATTTTAAGTTTCAAGTTTGGGATGATGAGGCATAAATCGGCATTACCACATCTTTCACCGTAACCATTGATAGTCCCCTGGATATGCGTGGCACCCAATTTTACCGCCATAATAGAATTAGCCACCGCCATTCCTGAATCATTGTGGGCATGAATACCTACAGGGACTTTAATGACTTTCAGGACTTCTTTGATTGGCTTTTCTATTTCATAAGTCAACATTCCACCATTGGTATCGCAAAGGGCAATAACATCTGCACCCGCTTTCTGTGCCTCTAAAATAGTCGCTAACGCATATTCTGGATTTGCCTTATAGCCGTCAAAGAAATGCTCGGCATCATAAATTACCTCTTTACCCTTTGATTTCAAATAACGGACAGTATCTTGAATTAACTTTAAATTTTCTTCTAAAGAGATATTGAGTGCCTCGTGAACATGCAAGTCCCAACTTTTCCCAAATATACAGATTGCCGGGGTTTGTGCATCTAATAAATTTAATATACTCGGGTCTTCTTCAACCTTACATCTCGCCCTTCGTGTGCTTCCAAAAGCCACTATCTTCGCCTTTTTAAGTTTAATATTCTTTATTTCTGCAAAGAATTTCGTTTCTTTTGGATTTGAGCCAGGCCAACCACCTTCGATATAATCTACCCCTAAATGGTCTATCATCTGAGCAATCTTAATCTTCTCCTTAACCGCAAAGGATATTCCTTCTGTTTGAGCTCCATCGCGGAGCGTCGTATCATAAATTATAACCTTTTTCATAATAAACCTCCATTCAACCTTATCTCCTTCAAGTAATGGCTGAACACTTGTATTATACCTTAATTAACAAAAAAAATCAAGGAAAATTTTTTACCTGCACAGGTGGAAAACTTTCAGATTTCTCGCAAAGGCGCAAAGGACGCAAAGAAAAAACCTCCTTTACGACCTTTGCGTCCTGGCGAGAGAAAATTGTAAGCGTTCAGGTGGTGTAACAAAAGGAGATGTGGAGATTAAGGAGATAGGGAGATATTATTAAAAAAATTGAAATTAATAGAAACTAATAGAAATTTATGGAAATTTGTTGTTTTCCACAATCAATTTCTACCTATTTCTATAAATTTCAATCTATTTCTATTATCTTATCTCCATATCACTCTTATCTCCTTATCCCCTTTCTTACACTTTTGATATATAGCCTGAACGGTTACAGAAAATTTCTATAAAAGAATCGACACCTTTATTATACCGCCATAACTTCTTTAATTTCAAGAGGTTAAATATTATCCGTGTTCCTCTGTGGCTTTATACCTCAAAATTTCGGTGGTGTCTGAAAATAACTCATCTATGCAGATTTGGTGTCCAAAAGGGGATAAGGAGATAAAGGAAGATATGGAGATTATTCATTGTCCTTTCCAAAATTTTAGAATGAATTTATCTCCATATCTCCATAATCCCCATATCTCCTTTTCGGTAACCGTTCAGGCTATATATCAAAAGTGTAAGAAAGGGGATAAGGAGATAAGAGTGATATGGAGATAAGATAATAGAAATAGATTGAAATTTATAGAAATAGGTAGAAATTGATTGTGGAAAA
>JBFLYA010000090.1 GCA_040757115.1 bacterium
GGGTCAGTGAAATGGGGGATTCTCCTGAAAGTAGGAAGTAGGAGAGTAGGAAAGTAGGAAAGGGGGAGACATTGCCCCCAGAAGAGGAATACCGTGCACATCCTTTATCCCTTTCCTACTTACCTACAACCTACTTACCTACTATTTTCATTGCTTTGTCCTCCGCAGATTAATGTTCATCCCCCCAAAATGACTAACGCATTACGATGGAGATTTTTATGTTAAAGAATAAACAATATTTATCACTTATTGCTGATGGGATAATGAGTGTCATTATCCTCTATCTTGCCTTCTGGGTGCGATTTGGTGGACATCTGACCAACATAGAATTTGACCAATTTTATACCGTTTTACCTGTCTTTATTTTAGTTCGTCTGGCAAGTTTCTATTTCTTTGGGCTTTATCGTGGACTATGGCGTTATGCCAGTCTTCAGGATTTCATTATCATTATCCAGGCAGTAACCTGTAGTATGATTGTAATGGTCGTGATTATCTTTTTTGCCCGTTGGTCATTCCCAAGAACCGTTTTACTTATAGATTGGGCATTTAGTATTATCTTTATTAGCGCCCGGAAATTTTTGCCAAGATTAATCCGGGAATTTCAATGGAAACAAACTGAGAAAAAAAGAGTTCTTATTGCTGGAGCCGGTGATGCGGGTGAAATGATAGTTAGAGAAATCAAAAGTAATCCTGATTCTGAATATAGAGTTGTCGGGTTTATTGATGACCATCATCAAAAACAAGGTATGCGAATCCATGGCATAGAGGTCATTGGGAAAAAAGAGGATATACCGCATCTGGTTACAAATAAAAAAATCGATGAGGTAATTATTGCGATGCCTTCTGTTCCTGGAAAGATTATCTATAAGATTGTCTCTATTTGTAATGAGATTGGTGTCCAGTGTAAAACTATTCCTGGACTGGGCGAGTTAATTAGAGGGGATGTAAGCATTAAGGGATTGCGGGATATTCATCTTGAAGATTTGTTACGCCGACCACCTGTAACTCTAAATCTGGACGAAATATCAGCCTATCTTCATAACAAATGTATCCTTGTTACAGGTGCCGCAGGCTCGATTGGTGCGGAATTATGCCGTGAAATATTGAATTTCAGCCCTAAAAAATTGATATTATTCGACCATAATGAAAATGACTTATTCTTCCTTGAACACGAATTAAATACAAATAAGGATATTCTAAAAATATGCCTTGGTGATATTAAAGACCGTGCTAAAATGTCATTAGTTATGGAAAGATTTATGCCAGAGGTTATTTTTCATACTGCGGCTCATAAACATGTTCCGATGATGGAATTAAATCCTGAAGAAGCAGTCAAAAATAATATCATTGGAACAAAGATTTTAACTGAATTAGCCGAAAAATATCATATTGCAAAATTTATTTACATCTCTACAGATAAAGCCGTCAACCCAACAAGTATTATGGGAGCAACTAAACGGGTAGGAGAACTCTTAGTTCAAAATAGAAAAGGGCAAACGCAATTTATCAGTGTCAGATTTGGTAATGTTCTGGGAAGTGCAGGTAGTGTCGTGCCGTTATTTCGCAAACAAATTGAGGAAGGCGGACCTGTCACCGTAACCCATCCTGAAGCCACGCGTTACTTTATGACCGCTCCCGAGGCTGTAAACCTTATAATTCAGGCAGGGGCAATGGGTAAAGGAGGCGAAGTATTTATCCTCGATATGGGAGAACCAGTCAAAATCACAGACCTGGCTCGTGACCTGATTATGTTATCAGGATTTGAACCAGATAAAGATATTGAAATAAAATTTATTGGACTAAGACCTGGCGAGAAACTACACGAAGAGATTCTTACCGCAGAGGAAGGTGTCAACGCTACATTTCATAAACAGATATTTATTGCCAAACCAGATATAATTGATGTAGGGACGCTGGAGACTAAAATTAACGAATTAACCTATCTGGCAGAAAAAGGTGATAGAAAAGGAATTGTCCAAAAACTAATGGAATTTGTCCCAAATTATAACCCAAATTCAAATGAAAAATAAATAATTTATGTTTAAAGAATCTATACCTCAAAAAATTATACTCTCAGGATTAATATTATATTGTTTAGGTGTTACTATCTCTATCTCCTGTCAGATAATGGGAGTAATATTAGCACTTAGTGGTTGGATAATCAGAATGATAATAACCCGTAGGTTTGAAATAATAGGCACCCCATTAAACATCCCTATCCTACTTTTTATCATCACCCTATTTTTATCAACAATATTCTCTTCTTATCCAATAGTGGCATTGGATAAAACGGAATCTATGATTAGACACCTCCTTTTATATTATTTAGTCGTATGTGGAATTAAGGACGCATCTACTGCAAAAAAAATAATTATGGTTTTATTAGTTGCGGTGGCTATTGAATCAGGATACATAATTTTGCAGTATCTTTATAATTTTAAACTATTTGGGATAGTTGTTCATAATGGGGTCTCAAAACATCTAACAGAAAACCGTGCTATAGGTGGTGCGGTAGGAATAATATTTCCGATTGGATTTTCTCTTTGGGTCTTTAGTAATTCTGCTTACAAAAAAATTGCTCTGGGAATAATCAATCTTTTAATTTTAACCGTATTATTATTTACTCAAACCAGAGGGATTTGGGTAGGTGTGATTTTAGCACTTATCTTTATAATTATCATCGGTATTCGGAAGAAAAAGAAAATATTACTCTCTTTATTCGCATTTGTGATTGTCATTCCATTTATTTTCCCAAAAGAAGTAACTAATCAAGTCTTATCAATATTTTCAGATAAAACTCTTGGTGGAAGAATCTATCTCTGGAGGGATAGCTTACAGATAGTCAAGGATTATCCTGTGTTTGGCACAGGACCAGGAACTTTTATCCATATCTATTATCCTGAATATTTTTCTAAAGAGGCAATGGAAAATAAAGACTTTGGGCATTTACATTGCCATAACAATTTTGTAAATGTTGCCGTAGAAGGAGGAATATTAGGTTTATTTGCATTTATCTGGTTGCTTATTGCCTCTTTTTGCCTTGGTTTTAAAATCCTTAAAAGGAATCTTCAAGATAAAGACCTTTTTCCGTTAACGATTGGACTGCTGGCTGGGTTAATAGTCTGGTTAGTTCACGGAATGGTAGATTGCACCTACCTGGGTAGCAGTGCCTATCTTTTCTGGTTCACATTGGGAATGATTGTCAGGACAGGAGATATAGCGGTTATTAACTGGAAGTTTACATAGGATAATACCCATAAATAAGGCATGAGAATAATCGTTCCGTTAGGAACATAATATTGGTAGGAATAGATAGACAAATCAATCAGTTCCGTAGGAACGATATATTGGTAGAAATTTATGGAAAGCCATTTACCGATATGTTGAAGGATTTTATGGCAGGACAACATCAGGGGCGGGCGTATCATCTTTAGTGTTTATTTTAAGGACTTTACCTCCTAACTGTCCACCTTCGACTTGAATAAGAAGAAAATCACCTTTGGCAGAATACTTGAAGGATTTAGTCAAGTCAGCAGTTCTAAAATTGACTAAGTTTGTGTACCAATAGCCACCTGAATTGGCTAAAACAGAATACAATGCGGATTCATCTTCATCCCCTTGATTATCATTGTCCTGGAGTTTCAAATAGACGATAGCTTCGTTATCTAAAGCATTACCTTCGGCATCAATCACCTTGCCATAGACTAAATCATTGCCTGTTGGAATTAAAGATACTCCGGTAGTTATTTCAAAGTCTTTGAGAACGGTCTCACCAGAGATAACCTGACAACGATAGGGTGTTTGTGGCGATAAACCAACAAGCGTGATGTGGTGAATAGTGCTAACGGTATTACTCCCACGGTCATCATAGGCAATTTGAGTTGTTTTTGTCTCACCATACTTGATTAGCCCTATCTCTGGTTCATCAGATACCCACGAAATTGTCATCTGGCTATCCGTGATATTAGAAACCATTATTTCCTCAGCAAAGGCTAACTGAATAAATAGCCCAATTGTTAATAAACTCATAATTAATCTTTTCATTTTTTCTTATACCTCCTTATTTTTGGTAATTGGTGACTGGTAACTGGTAATTGGTAACTGGTAATTGGTAACTAAGTTCCTGTTTAGCGTCTCCCACGATTCTTCCCTTATTATCTTCCGCAAGATTTTACCACAGATTATCACTGATTACTTACTTTTCTGGTCTCGGATGTAAGGTGTAGACGGAGAGGGGTATTTAAATGATAAGGACTTGTCTACACCAAACATCCTCAACCATCACTTTTGTAAGCGTTCAGGCTACACATCCGGTGTGTAAAAAGGGGGATAAGGAGATAAGGGAGATGTGGAGATTATAAATTAAAAGATTATGGTTATGAAGTTGGTATGGAAGCCTGCTCCTGACAGGTTCAGGAGTTAGGTCAGGATGGTTCTAACTTCATAACCCCTAAACCAAACCAGCCCCCTAACCCTAACCCTTTCACCAAAAACTCCTAAATATATCCCCTTATCTCCATAATCTCCATATCTCCTTTTCTTACACTATTTCAACCTTTATGCTAGATTAAGACACCATCCAAAATTTACGGTAAATTTATATCACCTGCATTAGTCGTGCTGGCGTTTACGGTTGTCGATGTCTTACCCAAAGAGCCTGCTTCTACCTCGATATAAATGTTGTCTTGATTTGAGTAACTGAAAAAGCCTTGTAAATCTTTAGTCCTGATTTTATTTTTGTCTATTTCCCATCTGCCTGTAGCGTCGGTTAAACAAGCCGCCCAGACGGATTCTGAGGAATTATCCTGTTTTTTCAATTTAACATAAACAATTGCCCCTTCAACTGGCATAGGACCTTTTTTAACATAACCCGCGATATTCGCCTGTGCTTGCGGCGGTATCGTCGGTCCTGTGGTGAAAGAATAGGTTGCCGGGTCAGTTGAGTTACCACAAACCAGCGTGTAAAGATATGTAGTTTGTGTTTTTAGATTTTTAATAGTAACAAAATGTGTTTCTGCTTGAGTATCTACCCCACGGTCATCAAACGCCTCATAACCCAAAGATGTCGTCGTGCCGTAAAGAACTTTACATTTCAGGTTAGAGGTAGTAATCCAGGAGATAGTAACTTGATTTTCTGCAAAATTACTCACCCTGGTCCAATTTGGCGAATATTTGCTGATTTGTTTTGAATAGACAAAATAGCCTTTATCTATATTCGTTGTAAAGTTATAGAACTCCGGGAAGCCAATCTGATACCCTGCCCAGAAGCTTCCATCATCCCAGCGTTGAACAATTGTTGCTGAGCCGTTTTGGGCATTTATATTCTGGAGCAGGTTTTTAGCCGTAATTGTCGCCACACCTTGACCAATTAAGTTCCAGCCAACTCGTAGATTTATATTTTCTGATTCAATTTTACTGCCGTGCATCTGCCAGGTGCTGGCATTCTTACAATGCACAAAATAGCCTCTTCCAACTTCAATCGGCATATCGTTATTAAAATATGGAGGTGTTGGTGGAATGCCTATCTGGTAAGTTAACCAGGTGCTTCCCTCGGTCCAATGTTGAACTATATCTGCGGTTGTGCCCTGTGCATTTATGCTCTCAACTAAATTTTCAGCGGTGTATGGTTTAAGCGTTGGTATTAACGGTAATGAGAATAGATTCCATCCCGCTCGGAAAGAGACGGTTCTCGTCGTAATTGGTCCAGCCAGAGTAGTTGCATCACAGGTGGTGATACCAGAAGGATTTGCCACCTCATCCCGGGTCTGAATGTAAAATCGATATGCCGTCGTGCTAAGTAATCCAGTTATTGTTGCCTGCTGGACACTTCCGACAGGTTGAGGGAGAGGTGGTGAAAGAAACACAGTGGCATTATCCCAATTTCCTCCGACAGGTGCATATTTGATGATATAAAGTGAGGCAGTGCCTGTAAAATTGTTATCACCCGGTGCACTCCACTCTAATCCAGCCGAATCAGAGGTAATATTTTTTACCGTAAAATCGGTTATTGTGCCTGGCGCCCAAATGTCTCCTGGTGTCGCACTACCTACATTTGACATAGGTCCTTCTTGATCACCACTTACTGCGGTGACGACATAATAATAAGGAATATCCTCAGTTACCGTGTTATCAATATAACTCGTTGTGCCAATTCCGGTATCAATCTGTTGAAAAGTTACTGTCCCTGCTGGCGGTATATCTGTGCGGTAAATATTAAAGGTCGTTGGTGTGGCAATATTATATTCCCAGGTTAATGATATTGAGCCCGGATGTCCAACCGCCTGGAGATTTGTCGGTCCAGTAATAGCAGGTGCCATTGCGGGCAGGGAAAGACTACCCAATGGTGGTGGAGTAACCTGTATCCCTAAAAAGGCATCCGTGTAAGTAATACTGGTTGAGCCAATTAATTCAAAATAGTCAGTTGATTGGAGTGGAGTAGGTGCTTTCGGTGCTTTCCCTTTCGTTTTTTGTGGGGTAATCGACAGGGTTAGTAAGATATTCTTTTCCGACCCCGGTGCGATATTCCCTCCCTCACCCCATTCCCAGATAATTGTATCTCCAATTTGTGTGCTGGTTCCGGGGAATGTTGAAATCAAATCGACATCAGCATTTAAGTTCATCGTTATCTTTGGTGTTTCGGCAATATCATCCCCGGTATTGACAAATAATACCTTTAAATCTACCTCATTTCGTTCGTTGAGTGTGAGTGTCTGTGTTATTTCGCCATTAAATGCCCGTCGTATCTGATTAACGATATATTCCTGATTCATCGCAGGTCCATGAACAACAACGGTTTCAAGATTCCCCGCAGAAGTGCCTGTTTCGCCAAAATGGTCTTTAAACTCAATCCCCGGACCCTCATTCACGACCTTTATGCCACTTCGCACACTATCCGTAATAGATTGAACAATCACATAAAAATCCTGCTTCATTTCATTATTATCATACCAGGGTAATTGTTGGGCATAGTTAGGTAAAGTAAAGGTTACGGTGCCTTTTGTGGGGTTAAAGGAAACATCTCTATTTAATGCTTCAAAATAAGCCGCTGATTGTGTGCCTCGTGGTTTTTGATTCACATCTATTCCCATAAGTCGTTCAAATTCTGCTTTTTCTGCGGCATTGGCTAATTTCGCCTTATTTACCGTAACAAAAGAGGGAAAACCATCGGTTAAATGGACAACCGTCGATGAACCATACGAAGTTAAAATATGCCCTTGAGTATCCTCTATCCCTATCCAGGCGGCCGGGATTTCAAAACCGACATTGGCTAATTGATTGCCCGGCTCATCACAGGTCAATTTGAATTTTATCTTATGTATCTTACCTCTATCTAAATCAGGGATATTGGGTTTGGTCGTAATTTTAAAATAGACTATCCCTCGCCAGGCATCCGCAATCTTCGGTTCATTTTGAGCCTCAAGTAGATACGATAAGTCCTGATGCACCGGAGGAATAGAATTTAATAAATCATCCACAGTAATCGTCATCCAATCATTAATTATCCGATATGTCTCCGGGTCAGAGGTATCTGGTTCGATTTTAACATTTTTAAGGGTATATGGGTCATTGGCGCTGCCACCAAGGTTATTACAAACCTCAATTCTCACAAATGTTTCCTGTCCCGGGGCAAGTCGTGGGGTGCAAAGTTTATCATCAATACGACCACCAACAAATGTGCTGGCGGTTATCCTCCCAAACCCATAGCTTTTAAGGAATGTCTCCATTTCAAATTGTCGTGGCTCATACGGGTCTTCAACTTTAATAATATGAAACACCGTATCGCCATAATTACCGATATTGACTGGTGCTACCTTTTTAGAAATCTCAACATCACTAACTAACCCCCAGACCGCCTGAACATGGGCATCCATTATCATATATTGATTAGGGCCTTCATCGGGCTTATGAAAGATATATCGACTACCATCATTAACCTTCATCGGTCCCTCATAATGCACATCCGGATAATATGTGTTCATATCTGCCCAGATATGAATTTCTTCTTTTTCGCCAGTAAATAATGCCTGATTGAAATATAGGGTATGAAACATCGGCTCATCTTTTTCATCAACAAGTTGTGTTGGGTTGCCTACATTCTGATAATCAGTCAAATAGTACTGCTCATATCTTGTATCAAACCCTAATCCTTTAAAGATATTCTTGACAATTAAACTCTGGTCTTTATTTATCTTAAATTTTTCATCAGGTTGATATATTTGCTCAAATTCCCGTGACCCATTCCATGTTTTGGCAATCAGATGTAATTTTGCAGGTTTGGAGACATCATATTCTAAATACAATTTTTCATCACCATCCCTTGTGTATGGCGGCTTCCCACTGGCGGTATCCTTCTCTACATAAAGTTCATAGGTATCATTTACCGTTGGATAAACTTTAACCACCGGGAAGAAGTCATTCGATTTTTTAAACTGTGGGTCCATCGTTCTAAGAGGGGCAGAATGCGGTCTCCCCCACATATCCTGCCATTTTACCTTTGGTAGATTTTCAATGTTAGTTGGAATAGGTGAATAAGCAATGCCCTGTGATAAATATTGTTTATATGGGTTTTCATCTGAGCCTAATAAAATGATAAAGAATAATGCCTGAGCATTCATCAGCACCTTACCATTAACAACATAGTTTTCCGGGATATTGGGTAATGTTGCCATTAAAATTGTTCTGGGCGGAAGGATTTTATTTTTGTCAGTAGAAGTGCCCGGGTAGGGCGGTGGTAATTCCGTGCTCCTTATCCCATATCTGACAAGTGGGTCGATAAAATCATACCCGCCAATTTGATGATATGTCCAGGTGCCGGTCCAGGTAAGTTTTTGTGCCGGCAGGATTATATCGCCATTTGGGGCTAAACTAATTAAAGGTTTATCAAGTCCTGGTCCCCATTGTGGTTCTTTATAAACATTTGGGATTTCAATTGGTGCCCCATAAGGATTTTCATAGATATAAGTTGTCACGCCATCCCAGTTATTAACATTAAATTTGACATAGCGGTTAGGTGCTTCGATAGGTAGTGGATAGCGTGGGTCATCAAAGAAAAATACCTCATTTTGTAACCAGACATTGGCATCACCGTCATCTACATCCCAGTATGTGCCGCCAGTTGACCAGACTATCTTTCGATTATCCGTTACATCAACAATTGGGGCAACCAAAGCGACTAAATCCTGGACATTGACATTTTTTGCCAATGTATCTTCTTTATTTTCAATGGGAAAGACAACATCCGAGAATATTCCGCTGCCAACAACGCCATAAGCGGTAAGTTTATCCAGCGAGCGGTCGCCAACTAATCGTGCCGCCATTTTTGCCTTCATCGTTACATCACGGGCATAAATCGTTACATCACCACCTGGCACCTCTTTGTAACTTGCGGATGTCTTGCAAACAACCGCCTCTCCTTTTTTAAGGGCATTTGCCTCTGTAAAAACCCAGAAGGATAAGTTTAACTTTGTATTTTCATCAATTTCGCCAAAATTCCAGGTAATAGTGGTCAATGTGCCAGGACCCAGGTCAGTGATAGTCCCTTCTCGCTCAATATTAGATTGTAATGGGCTGATTTTAGACTGGTCAGTAATATTGAATCCCGGCTGGACTACCGATTTGATAACTACATCCTTAAGTGGGTTATTCCAGAAGTTACAAAATGTTACCGTAACATACACCGGGACATCTGCCTCTAATCCGGGAATAATATCTTTGGGCACCTCCTCAGAGAACTTTTGGCAGGCATCCATTGATAAAGCCGCCTTTCTCGACATACTTAAAAGCACCGCATCTAAGACCATTGGATAATATTCTGTTTTATCCGATGGATGAGAAGGTATCATCATCGCACAGCCTAACTGGTGTTCAATATAAATTATGGCTGGTGAATCTGAATGATTGGTATCAGTATATTTAGCGATTATTGTCTGGGTAGCATTTGCCACTGGCGATTTTTCTAATAATAACGGGTCGTCAAGAACATAAGTTTCTGGAGCTAACCAGGAGAAGGTAAGTGGATGTGCGGTATCTAAAATATTTAGTTGCCCTTTACTATCTATATCTGTTACGCGTGTTTGTAAATCTACGGTTCCAGAACCTACCAGCCCAAGTTTTTCCACTAAATACACACATTCTCCCTGCGTGTAAAGGATACCGCCATTGGCGATAAATGATTTGAGATTATCTAATCCTTGTTGGGTCAAAGTGCCAACAACATCTTCCACATAACCTTTTTTAACTGATGGGAAAATAACCAGGTCATAATCAGCAAGTTTGCCCTGGCGAATATCATTTTCATTAACACGGTCAAAGTATTCACCCCAAAGATACATCCGGAATATTTGTTCAAAATAACCTTCTTCCCAGGTAATGTATTGGTCATATTCATCCATTAAATCCGAGTAAAATAAAGCAATCTTGATGGGTTGTAAGGAATAGGATTTTGAGACACCAAGCACATTTCCTGTCCCAACACCCTTTTCTACAACAAGATAATCTGGCGTTGGTGTGCCAACAAAATCTATAAAACTTATTACCGTTGAGGTTGCGGGTGAATATTCTGAGATAAATGTGCCGGCATCAAAAACCGTGTTGTGATAAGGGAATGATGTGGAGGCAGTCCATTCCATATTACCATATTCATAAACATGGTTAAAGCAAGCCTTGTAGGCATTTCTTATTTTATCCAGTTTAATCTGACCAGCACCTTCTTGCTGGTTACCCATAGGGATAATGACACTCATTGGCTCATATTGATAGCCAAGTCCAACCGGTGTGCGACATATCTCCGTAGAATAGTTACTGGGATATGAATTAGTGTTATAGCCGCGTAGGGCAAGATAGTATTTTTTATCATTCGTTAATCCTTCGAGATTATATTTCGGGACATTACCCACATCAATCATGTGGTCATAAGTTTTATTAATCGTTCCTGCGTAGGATTCATCGCCATAATATAAGATATACCCAGCAATATCTGGTTGAGGGCTGGGGTTCCAGGAAAGGTAAAGCACCTCATCCCCAGGCAGACATTCAGCTTCTTTCCAGAGAGGTGGTGTTGGCAGGTCGCCTTTAGTCGTATCTGAGACAACATTAGAAAGCCCGGATTCATTTCCAGCCTCATCTACGGTTTTTAAGGCAAAGAAATAGGTTTTATTCCAGCCAAGTCCGGTGACGGTGAAAGTTGCTCTCGTATTTGGGGCATCAGGTTTTGGTTCGCCAAATGCCTGGAAACAATTATCCCAATTCGCCTCAGTAATCTTCTCAAGAGAATATCGCACATCATAAACACTTGCCTTACCCTGTGTGCCGTTATCTCCTGGATTAGTCCAGCTAAGTTCTATGGTGCTTGCAGTAACACTTCCTACGGCTAAATCAGTAACCGTAGCTGGAGAAATCATATCGGTTGAAACGACATTGGATAGTGCGGAAACATTATATTGCTCATCATTTGTTTTCAGGGCAAAGTAATATTCATATTTAGTCAGTTGTAGGTTCTGGACGATAAATACCTCCGGTTCTCCTGCCTTTCTGGGTAGCGGTATGCCTACCTGTGTGGCAAATACCCAGGTATCCTCGGTTATGGGCACAGTAGAGTAGCGAATATCGTATTTATCATCGGTTCGATTTGGATAGCCTTTATCTTTTGTCCAGGTTATATTTCCGTCATCACCAGGGGATGTCCAGACCAACATAAGTGAGCCGTTTTGCAGATTAACATTGGCAATGGCAAGGTCAGTCACGGTGCCAGGGGCTATTTCGTCTAAGGTCGTTTTCTGAAAGACATTGGATATGTTAGACAACTGTCCGCCTCTATCCATAGTTTTTAAGGCAAAGAAATAGGTTGTTTCGGGTTGGACGGTGCGACTGCCAATGGGTAATTTTCGGTCATCAGTGACAGTTCCGATAACAACCAGATGGTCTCGATTACCGGCAAAGGAAGGTTTTGGTATTATACCTGGAGCAGAGGCACAATTGTCAAAATCATTCTGTAAGGTATTTGTGCCTTGCGTTGTCCATTTAATAGTATAAGTGCTTGCCTGTCCTTGACTTCCATCTGCACCAGGTGCAGTCCAATTTAAAATAATGCTAAATGATGTTGGTTGAATGGGTTGCCAGCCGGTGATTGCTGTCCAATACAAACTATCAAGGTCGCTCACCGCGGCTGGTGGGGTATCATTTAGCATCACTGTAGTTTGTTCTCCCGCAGAATAAGTTCCATCTTTATCATAGGCAAAAGCGGTGTAGTAATAAGTTTGAAGTGGAATTAATGCCGGGTCTTCATCTGTGCAGGTCTCATACTGATTATTATAAATTACCATTAATTTCCCATCATTTGTTAGACTACCAACAACATAGGTTGAAGTTGCTCCTTGAGTTGGTGTCCAGGTGCCAATAGTCTCTGTCCCGCGGACAATAAGCACACCACGAAAATAAGCATTGTAGGGATTCTCCCAGCTCAATCGAATGATATTATCATTCGATTCGCCTTTAAACTTCTTTACCGGATTCATCATCCCGGGTGCAAGTTCAAATCGGAACTCAACAGCATGTTTTGATTCTGGATTATGTTGTCTGGTATGAAACATATCGGCTAAACCTACTTCAACCGTATAAGTTCCGGGCACACAATTTTTAAAAGTCCAGGTTGTCTCGTTAACAAATCCTGTCCAGACAGCTTGTTTGTTTCCACCAGGCGGCTGGCAGTAGAGCACAAGAATAATATATCCTTCCCAGTAGCCATCAGGTGCCATGCCGATACTGAAGTTTTCTACTTCAAATGTCGCGGTAATCGAGCCTTCACTGGTGATGGTGGCAGTAGCGGTTGGCCAGGTAACGCGGATGGTCGGTGGGGCATAACTTGCCGTAAAATCTACATCGGAAATATCAACACCGCTTATTTGAACTGTTCTGGAACCTGGTGAAAAAGACCACCATAATTTATCCGGGGTAACAATGTAATTTCCATCTGGCAGACCACTAAAAACATAACTACCATCAGCCGATGTGGTGGTTACACTTGAAACATTGCCGGCAATGGTCACCTGGGCATCAGCAAGAGTGTTAATTTTACCACTTATGCTAAAAGCCCCGACATTTGAAACCCCTGTGAAATAGCCGATTAAACCTAATATTAGAATCATCCATTTTTTCATCAAAAATACACCTCCCTGTTAGAATGAATGATGGAGTATTATCAATATTCCATTGTTTCCAGATATTATAAATATAACATAATTTTTAGAAATTGGCAAGTTTTTTTTACATTTAAAAAAATATTGACAATAACTTAATGGTGATGATATAATAATTATTACAAACAATAAATCAGGAGGGTAACCGTTCAGGTAATCCTTTACCGCAGAGACGCAGAGAAACAGAGAAGACATAAAAATAAATCAGATAACAGAAAAGATTATCGGTGCAGCTATTGAAATACATAGGAGCTGCTTGCCGAATGTTCAGCAGACAAGCCAGATTTGTTAATCCATCCCTGATTTTCATCAGGGCAAGTTTAATGTTGTTGTACTCAAAAGCTTGCCCAGGGATGTTAAGCGTCTCGTCCCTAGATTTTAATTTTTTTCTCTGCGTCTCTGTGTCTCTGCGGTGAACAGTTACAAAAAGAGTTAGTCAAAAGTCCGTATTAAAAGATTAATAAACAATGAAAGACCCGAAATGCACAAAAAAAGGAAATTTCGGGACGGTTCCTTTTATCGTTTTTCCTATGATTTTTGTTGGAAATTGGAAATTGGGCTGTAACTATTCACCACGAAGGGTACGGAGAGCACGAAGTGAAATTTGATGAATTATCGAATAGAGTCATTGGATGCGCTATAGCGGTGCATCGAACTCTTGGGCCAGGTTTGCTTGACACCGTGAAGAGTGATAATTCACAATTGACAATTCACCATTCACCATTATTAAGGAAATTTAGGGAAGAAATTGTGAATGGTGAATTGTGAATGGTGAATAGTTACATTGGGCTTTTGTCTCTCTCCCTGATTTCTAATTTCAATCCGCAATCTTTCAAACAAAAGTGAACCGTCCCGAAATTTCTGTCTCTGGTGAATAGATTTTAATTTTTTTCTCTGCGTCTCTGTGTCTCTGCGGTGAACGGTTACAAGATAATAAGTATGGTAGATGTTAGCAGAAATTGAGGAGGCTGTAGATGGGAGTTTTTACTGTTTCAATGAAGATAAGAAACTGGCAGAATAGGTATCTACCTGCTGATAAACAGGGAGAAGAACTTGAGTGTATGGCTCTCGTTGATTCAGGGGCAGCAGAACTTTCACTTCCTGCTGAGATGATTGACCAACTCAAGTTGGAAGAGATTGGAACTGTGCAAGTATATACAGCTGATGGGGGTCAACATGAATATCGGGTTTTCGGTATAGCAGAGGTAGAAGTGCAGGGAAGAGTATCTCAGGTACGCGTAATTGAGCTTCCACATGGAACTGAACCGCTTCTTGGGGCAGTCCCTCTCGAGGAGATGGATTGGCACATCTCTCCTTTAGAAAAAAGGCTTCTACCAAATCCAAAATCTCCCAATAAGCCACTTTTACCTTTGTGTTGAAATGTAAGTCTACAAATATATCACTCCTAACGGAGTTTAAAATATATTCAGCCCTGTAAGGGCGAGATGTTTATAGATTTACCGTCTCAACATCAAATTAGCTCCGTAGGAGCGATATGTTTATTGGTAAGCGTTCAGGTGGTGTAACAAAAGGAGATGTGGAGATTAAGGAGATAGGGAGATATTATTAAAAAAATTGAAATTAATAGAAACTAATAGAAATTTATGGAAATTTGTTGTTTTCCACA
>JBFLYA010000091.1 GCA_040757115.1 bacterium
AATATATCGTTCCTACGGAACTGATTGATTTGTCTATCTATTCCTACCGATATTATGTTCCTAACGGAACGATTATTCTCATGCCTTATTTATGGGTATTATCCTATGTAAACTTCCAGTTAATAACGGCTACATTTTTATCTATACCTGAACGGTTACTAAAAAGTCAATCTGCTTTTTTGCCTGATAAAATTTCCTTACCTGTTCTAAATTAAAAGCAATCTGGCATTTAGGGAGTGAATTCAGGAATAATCTACCGTAGCCTTTTGTTTTAACTCTTGGGTCAAGGATAGCCACGACGCCAATGTCATTTTTTCTGCGAATAAGTCTGCCAAAACCCTGTCTGGTTTGAATGATTGCCTGTGGGACCTGATATGCCCAGAATGGGTCAATTCCTTTTTCCCGTAAATATTCCATTTTTGCCTCGATAATGGGGTCATCCGGGACGGCAAAGGGCAATTTTGTAATCACCACACATTCTAAATCCTGACCCGGCACATCCACACCTTCCCAGAAGGTATTAGTTCCCCAGAGCACTGAGTTTTCATTTGATTTGAACTCTTCAATCATCCGTTGAGATGAGAATTCACCTTGCTTAAGATGACTAAAATCAGCAAATTTCTGCTCAATCTCATCAGATATTTTCCTTAACATCGCATAACTGGTAAAAAGCACAAATGTCCTACCTTGCATAATCTCCAAAAGCCCCTCGATTATTTTCCCTACATCATTATGATATTGAGCAGGTTCCAACTTCGGGTCCGCAATACCTGCGGGTAAGAAAAGAAGGACTTGCGATTGGAAGTTAAAAGGGGACGAAAGTTGTAACTCATCACATTTATCACACCCTAATCGACTTTTGATAAACTCAAATGAATTGTTTGTAGTTAGAGTAGCCGATGTTAGAACTACTGTTCCAATGGAATCGAAGACAGCGTCTTTTAAACTTTCAGCAATATTAATCGGATTGGCGTGAAGGACTATTTTTATAAATCTATGTTTTTGAACAAGTTCGAGCCAATAGACATAATCTTTGGCTTGTTGACCAATAATAAGTTCTAATGCATCTTTTATTGCCTGGACTCGGGTTTGAAAGGCAAAAATCTCTAATTGGACTTCCGCATCCGTGATTTTCTCCTTTAATTTACCGAGATTGTAGATTAAAGATTCTAAAGGTTGGGTTAAAGGATTATCAATAAAATTTGCCTGCCTCAGCCTGGTAACGAAGTTCAGTTCCTGCGAAGGAAATTTCAATAATATATTTGAGAAGAATTCATCCGCCGCATTTTTGACCTCAATCAGAGTTCTTTCTATCTTTTCTTTTGTCTGGTCATTACCTTTGATTCGGGTTAAAATTCCCTTCCCCGTCGAGGGATTATAAATAGAATCAAGCAAGAATTTAATTTGAGAATTTGAGACTTCGGCACCTAAGTAATTTGTGGCGACATCTTCTAAGTTATGTGCCTCATCAAACACAACGGCATCAAACTGCGGTAAAACCTGGTCGGCTGAGGCTATATTCGCAAAGAATAAATGGTGGTTGACAACCAGGATTTGAGAAGAGTATTGTTTTTTTCTGGCTTTATAATAATAACAATCATTAAAATGAAGACATTTTTTGCCCAGACACAGGTCAGGTTCCCGGCAAAGTTTATTCCAGATTGCCGGGCTGGGTTCAAAAATCAACTCGGATTTTAACCCGGTTTGGGTTTTCTTTTGCCACTCAGATATCTTTTTAAATTCTTTGACCTCTTCTTTAGTTTCAAACAATCCCTGAGTTTGGGTCTGGAAGGCACGACGAAGGCAGAGGTAATTATTGCTTCCAACACACAAGGCAAAGGAAAAATTGACGGTTAATATCTTTTTTAAAAAAGGTAAGTCATGAGTGATGAGTTGTTGCTGAAGGGTTTTTGTGTAAGTAGAAATAACAATTCGTTTATCCTCAGCAGTTGCCCAATAAATAAAAGGGACTAAATAGGCTAAACTTTTACCTGTGCCGGTTCCCGCCTCAACAAACAGATGATTTTTGTTAGAAATAGCGGAGTCAATTCTTTTGCTCATCTCGATTTGTTGAGGTCGGTATTCATAGGTTTTAAGTTGATTAGCCATTATTCCATTTTGTCCAAATATTTTACTATAATCTTGCATTTCGTTAATAACTACTTAAGCGTTCAGCCACAGAGGCACAGAGTTCACAGAGAATTAAGGAAATTAGTCACATAAGGATACGAATTAACTATCATAAATGTAGTGCGAACCTTTAGACTTTTCACCGAGAATTGCTGTTTCCTGCAAAAGTTTGTTGACAAATTCTTAAAAATATGATAATATTTATTATTCTAAACTAAAACCTTTGAAAGGATGTCAGGAATGGGTAGTGTTGTAAAAAAACGAAGGAAAAAAATACGAAAACATAAGTATAAAAAATTACTCAAGAGAACAAAACATATACGAAAAAAGTAAGTTAATCTATTATTTCACGGATTAGCATAAAACATTCTACTGCCCGTTTACCTACTTCTAACCCACGTTTTTGGGCATAGGTAGTGACGGCTTCGATTGAGCGGGGGTGTGGAAATTGGCGTAACTCACTTTTGTATGCCTTCATCGCCTGGATTTTAAGATGCAAAACATCTGAAATATCAACAAATACATTAGGTAAAAATTGGTTTGTAAGAATAGGTGCATTCCATTCTGAAGAAGAAGGTGTTTCGTAAATAAACACTTTCTTGATGGAACTTTTTAGCCCAGGGCGAACCGCAACCATAGTTGATTCAAATACTAACCGATGGTCTTTATTCACATCCCCCCAATGATGTGTATAGATAATTTCAGGAGAAAGTCTGACAATACATTCCTCAATAGGTTGATTTATCTCCGGGTGGGCAATGGTATCTAATCTCATATCCGGTAGGTTAAAGAAAAATATCTCTTTGATTCCTAAAATCTTAGCCGCTTTTAAACTTTCCTTTTTCTTCTGTTCGATTAATTTAGCTGATGAGATTTTATCCATCGTATGACGGTATTGAGTTGTTACCCCTTCAGTAAGCATACAGACATACACCTCATCCCCCCTCATCGCATGTTTGAGCATTGTTCCACCAACGCCATATACTTCATCATCCGGATGTGCCGCAATAACCAATACCTTCAAAATTAACCCCCCTAACTCTACTTTAAATCCCAATCAGGAACTCTTCTGCTGGGAATTTTATTTAAAATCTGATTCACTCTCGCCTTTAATGCCGATATTGATTTTCTTTTTAATCTTAATTCAAGCGAAGAAATCAGTTCCATTTGAGTTAGTTGAACATTTAGCAAATAATTCGTTAATTGATTTAATGAAACTCCTTGATATTTAGATTCCCTTTCCAATCTTTTTTTCATCTCTACTGGTATTCTTATTGTAACAACCTGTGTTTTATTCATGATTTATCCTCCATTGTTTATAAAATTCATTTGGTGTAACAATTTTAAACCTAAATCCTTTTAACTCTCCTTTCTTGAAATCTTTAACATTTGAAGTAATCAAATAATCGCTATTACTTGCAAAGGCACATTCCATAAAAATATTATCCTTTTCGTCTATCAGGTTTGGTCTGAGTAAAAAATAAATAGAATGTTTTTGAGATAATGCAGCTAATAAATCTAAAGTATCTTCTACTTCAGACACTGTTAAATTCAGTACTTTTAGATTTTTTTCTCTTGTAAGCACATCATAATATTCCAAATAGGTTTGTAGTGATAAGGCTAATTTTATTTCTTCTTGTAAAATAAGTTGTAGAATATAATTAGATGCACCTGATTTACTATACAGAGCTGAGTAAATTACATTTGTATCAACCGTTATTATCATATGGTAATAATAGTATATTTGAATACAAAAGTCAAATAATAATTTTTTGGGCATCCATCTTACCCTAACGAAATTAGTAACCGTTCACCGCAGAGACACAGAGACGCAGAGAAAAAATTAAAAACTATTTACCAGACGCAGAATTCCATCACGGATTTTCATCAGTGCAAGCTTTTGAGGACCGACATATCATGATTGATTAACAAATTTGGTTTTGATGTCCTATGTAGGACAATGATTGCATCAATAATCTTTTCTGTTATCTGATTTATTTCCATGTCTTCTCTGTTCCTCTGCGTCTCTGCGGTAAATTACCACCTGAACGGTTACAATTCGTGAACCGGGTTCGGGAGCCGTGTCCCTAAATTAGGCTGAAGGGTTTTTCTCCTGTTGTCCTCTGCCTTCTGCCCTCTGCTACTTATCTGTGCTAATCCGTGTTAATCAGTGGCTGAATAGTTACTTTATTTCTATGTCTTCTCTGTTTCTCTGCGTCTCTGCGGTAAAGGATTACCTGAACGGTTACCCTTCCTTATAACTCTTCACTGTTCACTATCTTCTTTATCCTTGCATTTAAGTTTTTAAGTTCAAATGGCTTAAGTATGAATGCCGCCGCATCTAAATCTATAACCGGGGATTCATCAGCCGCGACACTTAAAATAACAATGGGTATTTCTTTATATCTGTTTCTTATCTGGCTAAATAACTCTAAGCCATATTCTAATAAGGGAAGTTTCATATCATGGATGATGAGGTCATATTTTTGTTGGGCTAATGTTTCTAAAGCCTTCTCTGCTTCCTTAACCACAGTTATTAAATAACCCTGTTTTTCAAAATTGTATTTTAAAATCCTGGCTATCGGTGGGTCATCTTCAATAACTAAAATCTTTTTTTTATCCATAGTTATTTTACTCCTTTGTGAACAGTGGGGACTGAAAAGTGAACAGGAAACAACTCTTCATTCTTCAGTGACTACTCTTTCGGTAATGTAAAAATAAAGGAACTCCCTTTTCCGGGCTCACTCTCTACCCAAATCTTACCTCCATGTGTCTCGATTATATGTTTTACCAGAGTTAAACCTAATCCCATACCTTTTGTTTCTCTGGTCATTGGGGATTCTAATTGATAAAATGGGGTGAAAATTTCATCTAATTTATCTCTGGAAATTCCCTGCCCAGTATCACTCACACAAACTTTAATTTCATCTCCACTTCTTTCTGCGGCTATCTTTACCTCTCCACCAGCTGGCGTAAATTTAATTCCATTTTCTATCAGATGTTCTACCGCAGTCTTAATTTTATGATAATCTCCAAATATCTGTGGTAAATCCTTCGGAATATTAACAATTAATTTTATCTTCTTATCCTTTGCTATCTTTTCTAATCTGGTTTGCTCTTCTGGTTTTAAATGGTCAATTAACTCTGCGACTAATTGAGACAAGTTAATTGCTCTCTTTCTCAAAGGAATATGTTTAATATCCAGCTCACTCAGCATAAGTATCTGGTTAATTTCTCGAGTTAAGGCATCACTCTCTGAATTAATTATTTCTAAAAACTCTTTTTCCTCCTCTGGGGTTTCCTCACCATCTAATAATGTTTCTGTGTATGCCTTGATAGAAGAAAGTGGTGTTCTCAATTCATGGCTAATTAAGGATAAAAAGTTACTCCTCATACGGGCAAGCAATTCTTCAGAAGTTACATCTCTGGAAACAATCACGACACCCATTACTTTATTATGACTATTTTTTAAAGAGGTCATTTTTAATGTTAAAATTTCTTTTTTATGAGTAGCCGGATTAGTTATTTCTATTTCTTCTTCGGTAAGATGATTTTCTATGATTGCCTCTTTCAGTAGCGTTGGCAGTTTTTCATCCTGAATAAATTCAATTATTGATTTATTTAGCATCTCACCATCAGTATGTCCTAACATCTGTTGTGCGACGGAATTAACCATCTGTATTTTTAAGTCAACATCCGTGACAATTAAACCATCAGCCATATTATTTATGATATTCTCAAGAAAATCTTTAGTAAATTTTTCTCTGGACTTACTTTTATCCAGTTCACTAATCTTTTCCCT
Source organism: bacterium (assembly GCA_040757115.1). Classification (NCBI taxonomy): domain Bacteria; species bacterium. The sequence goes on from JBFLYA010000091.1 coordinate 5,933, forward strand.
GATTACTTTGCCCAGATAACCGCTAATAAATACGGTAACATAGAAAAAGGCACTATTCAGTCCTAATAAACAAAATGTATAAAAATTACTATCATAAATACAACCGACAATAGGGACGACATGGCGATGAGGAATAATCCCTAAATATTCTAAGAGGATAAAGAAGGTGTAGGAGAAAATAATGATGGTCGTGATTACCATAGTTACTCTTAATCCTGAAACAATTCCACAGGCAAGGATGTAAAAAAATACCAGAGGCGTAAGGAAACTTTCTATACCTCCTGTGACATAGATACATGCTAATATCAGAAAGAAATCAAATATCCTTGATAGATATAGGAGTAACAATAAGACTCTTTCGTATTTTATCAGGAAGATACAAATGATACCTCCTATATAGGATATCAGGGTGAGAATCATTATTGGTCTTACCGGGAAGGCTATCCAAAAATAGTTAATGATGATGGTTATACCCAGAACTAATGTAGTAATAATGAGGCGGTGTCGATTGTATGCCTTAAGAATTTTTATCATTTGAGTATTATCTAATTTCATTTTTTATCCTCTAATAAATATTATATCAAATAATTATTCTAAATGCAACAAAATTTTTCCACCTGTGCGGTTAGGGTGAGAAAAAGGTAACTGTTCAGATAGTAATTCACCGCAGAGACGCAGAGAAACAGAGAGGAAAATATCTTTTTTTTTCGTGTTTTTCGGTGTTTAAAAAAGTTTAAAAACAGTTAGGTGAAAGTAAGTATTAAAAGATTAATAAACAACGAAAGACCCGAAATGCACAAAAAAAGGAAATTTCTGTCTCTGGTGAATAGATTTTAATTTTTTCTCTGCGTCTCTGTGTCTCTGCGGTGAACGGTTACCTTTTTCCGCTAAATCCGTTAAATCCGCTTACAAAATCCACCCGCTTACTATTAAAATCTGCTTCCTTAATTTTCTACCTGCACAGGTCGAAATTTTTCTTGACTTTTTTGTATATAATGATAAAATGAATAAGAATTATGGGTAACCGTTCAGGTGGTAATTTACCGCAGAGACGCAGAGGAACAGAGAAGATATGGAAATAAATCAGATAACATAAAAGATTATTGAGGCAGATATGGAAATACATCGGACCTGCTTGCCGAATGTTCAGCAGGCAAGCCAGATTGGTTAATCAATTTTAATGTTGCTGAACTCAAGAGCTTACCCTGATGAAAATCAGGGAGGGAATTGTTGCCTCTCGTCCATAGATTTTAATTTTTTTCTCTGCGTCTCTGTGTCTCTGCGGTGAACGGTTACACGGAGGTTTATTGAGAAGATATGAGAAGACTTAATATCTTACAAATTAGTTCTTCTTTGGGCTGGGGTGGACGCGAGATGTATCCAATTACCTTATCACAAAAATTATTGGAAAGGGGACATAACCTTAATCTCATTGCTCATCCTGAAGGCAATATTTTGAAAAGAGCCGTCCCGGCTAAAATCCCAACCATACCGATGAATATCCACAAATATATTGATATTAAATCTATCTTTACCTTAGCCAGAATTATAAAAAGAGAAAACATAGAAATCATTCATTCTCACTTTGCTACAGACCTGTGGATAATAGTGCCAGCGGCTATTCTCTCTAGCATAAATCCAGCGGTCATCTTAACCAGACATATGAAGTCCCATCGAAGTAAAAAGGATATTGGACATCGATTAATCTATAATTATGTTAGTAAGGTAATTGCTAACTCAGAATTAGTAAAAGAGTGTCTTCTTGAAAGTCATCCATTAACTCAGGAGAAAATACCAGTTATTTATTATGGATTAGATTTGACAAAATATGACCCGAGGCGATATAATGGTATGCAGATAAAACAGGAATTTAATATTGATAATAAAACTAAAGTAGTTGGTATTGTTGGGCGATTAGAGCCGGGTAAAGGACAGGAGTATTTTTTACAATCGGCAAAACTAATTCTTAAGTCCTATCCAGAGGTTATACTATTAATTGTAGGCGAGGATATAGGAGCTAAAGGATATAAAAGTTATCTGATTAATCTGGCACAAGAGTTAGGTATTTCTGAAAAGGTTATATTTACTGGTCAAAGAGATGATATTCCAGAAGTAATGGCGGCACTGGATGTATTTGTCTTTACATCTAAAGCCGAGGCGTTTGGGTTAGTGTTAATTGAAGCAATGGCGATGTGTAAGCCAATTGTCGGTTTTCGGACAGGGGCAATAGAGGAAATAATCGAAGATGGGATAAATGGGATATTAATTCCTTTTGGAGATGTTACAGCATTAGCGAATAAAATTCTTAATTTGCTTATGGATACTCAAAAAGCAACAAATATGGGCAAAGAAGGAAGAAGGATAACTGAGGAAAAATTTGATTTAGACCATGCAGTTACACTGACAATAAAACTTTATGAGGAGGTGCTAAGTGATTGAGCGGGTATTAATTATTAATTTTGGCGGACTGGGGGATATGGTTTATACCACCCCTATTTTTAGAGAGCTCAAAAGAAATCTACCAGATTGCTATCTTATCTTTTTGACCGAACCACCTTATGCCGAGGTATTTATTAATAACCCCTATATTGATGAATTAATTCTTTTTAATAAAAAGGACTACCGCCTGCGTGATGCCCTCAAATTCTATCGAAAATTAAAGAGGAAAAACTTAGACCTGGTTATAGACCTGACTAAAGGTGCTCGGGGCGCCTTTATTACCTGGATGACAGGTGCTGAAAAACGCGTCGGATTCAAACATAAAGGCAGAGAATTATTTGCTTATAATGTCTGGGTAACAAGAGATAATACAAAGACCATTTGCCCTAATTCAAAATATGTTGTTGAATTCTTTTTAGATACATTACGGGCATTAGGGATGAAGGTAGAAGATTTGAGTTTGAGATTATATCCGGGTAAAAAGGATTGGAGTGTGGTCAGGGATTTTTTAATAAATAAAAAAATAGATTGGACAAAACCAATTATTGGCTTAAATCCTAATGTCAGTATCAAATTACGGGAGTGGCAGCCAGAGGGATTTGCCGAAACAGGAGATAGATTAGTTGAGCAATATGGTGCAAATATTATACTTATACAAGCACCTAATCAGGAAAAGATGGTCTCATCAATAATTAAAAAAATGCACACATCTCCCTTTATTGCCTCTGGGTTTACTATCAAGCAATTGACTTTATTGATTTCTAAATTTTCACTATTGATTACGGTTGATACGGGAATAAAACCTCTTGCCGTAGCAATGGATGTGCCAACGATTACCTTATTTGGTCCAACTAATTATATTAATTATACCCCAACTTCTGGCAAACATCTTGTTGTCAGAAAAGACCTGCCTTGCAGTCCTTGTGGCAAATTCCATTGTGATAATCCAGAGTGTATGACATTGATTACACCTGAAAATGTATTAAGTAAAGTAGAGGAGATATTGGTAAGCGGAGTAAATTACAAAATTCCAAATCACAAATTCCAAAATACAAATAAATTCCAATAACCAAAATTCAAAGTAACTATTCAGCCACAGATGGACACGGATGAAACACTGAAAATTCGTAATCTGTGTCCGTTTTCCGTGTCCGTAATTAGGCTGAAGGGTTCTTCTGAAAATCGGGACTCGGGACTCGGGGTTCGGGACTCGGGAAGGCTGGTAGGCGCACGACCCATGCTCTGCATGGGTGCCCCGAGCCTGATTTCATCTGTGTCAGTGGAGGAAATTTCTACCCCCTAACCCCCGCCAGCGGGGGATAATCGATTCTGAAATATTCACCAAATGAGGTAGTCATCCCTAACCCCCGCCAGCGGGGGATAATCCGCCTCTGACCTCTGTCTTCTGTCTCCTCTGCCCTCTGCCTTCTGCCCTCTGCCTTCTGCCCTTTGCTATTTATCCGTGTCAATCTGTGTTAATCCGTGGCTGAATAGTTACAATTAGGATTTTCTGGGGTCAACAATATAGCCATTGATAGCCGAAGCGGCCGCAGTTGCTGGAGAGGATAAATAGATAAATCCTTCTGGATTACCCATTCTGCCTTTGAAATTTCTGTTTTGAGTTGATAAACATACCTCGCCATCCCCTAATATTCCTTGATGGACACCAACGCACGGTCCACATCCTGGCGGATTTATTACTCCCCCGGCTTCAATAAATGTTTCGATTAATCCTTCTTGAATCGCCTGAAGAAAAATTTTTCTCGAGGCAGGTGTAATTAATAATCTTGATTTTATTTTTTTACCTTTCAATATCTTTGCCGCAATCCGTAAATCCTCTATTCGACCATTAGTGCAGGTGCCAATGAGCACCTGGCTCACCTTAACATCCTTCAATTCCTCAACTGCTTTGACATTATCTACGGTATGTGGCAAAGAGACCATTGGCTTAAGTGTTGAGACATCAATTTTAATCTCTTTTTCATATTTTGCATCTTCATCCGCGTAAATTTCCTTAAATCCAGTATCACGATTATGTTCTTTCAGAAATTTATATGTTTTTTCATCCGAAGCAATTAATCCTACTTTTGCACCAGCCTCAACAGCCATATTGGCTAAGGTTAATCTATCGTTCATCTCCATATCTTTGATAGCCTGGCCTGAGAATTCTAAAGCCTTATAAGTGGCTCCATCAGCCCCAAGTAGCCCAATTATGTATAAAATCACATCTTTAGCAAAAACCCCAGGGGGAAATTTTCCTTCGAGTTGAATTTTAAAGGTCTGCGGGACTTTAAACCAGGTTTTACCAAGGGCAATACCAACTGCGACATCCGTAGAGCCCATACCTGTGGCAAAGGCACAAAGTGCACCACCTGTGCAAGTATGTGAATCCGCACCAATTAAGATGTCCCCTGGATTGAGATAATCCTCAATAACTATCTGGTGGCAAACACCTTCTCCGACATCTGAGAGTTGAATTCCTGTTTTTTTAGCAAAATCGCGAAGAAAGTTATGGTCATTGGACAATTCTTTTTTCGGACTGGGTGCGGCGTGGTCGATAAAGAAAATTGTCTTTTTGGGATTTGCAACCTTTTCTAATCCTATTTTTTGGAGTTGACGGACGGCTAAAGGACCTGTCCCATCTTGAGTTAGACACAGGTTGACATTTACAACCACAAATTCCCCTGCCTTTATCTGTTGACCAACATTTAAAGAAATGATTTTTTCAGCTAAAGTTTGTCCCATCACTACATCCTCCTCTGCTAAGTCGGAATTGGAAGTTCGGGAATAAAAGAATTCCCCTAACCCCCTTTATTAAGGGGGAATATCTGTTCTACACCATAGGATACGAGTCTGTGGATACTATACTAATTCGCTAATCTCTAATTCACTAATTCGCTATTTTCAGAGGAAATAGTAACTTGTTCTCTTATTTCCCGGACGGTAGGAATCCAAACTTTTCCTTAATCTTTTTCTCAATTTCATCTGCGATTTGCTTATTTTCTTCTAAGTATTTACGGGCATTGTCTTTGCCCTGTCCCAATTTTGTATCACCGTAAGAAAACCAGGTGCCGCTTTGTTGAATAATTTTTTCCTCTGCTCCAACCTCTAATAAACTTCCTTCATAGGATATTCCGCGGTCATACATAATGTCAAATTCAGCCGTTCTAAAAGGTGGTGCAACCTTATTTTTAACTACCTTTACCTTTGCTCGACTACCAATGACTTCTTCGCCTTTAAGAATTGGTTGAGTTTTTCGCATTTCCAATCTAACTGAGGAATAAAACTTTAATGCCCGACCACCTGGTGTTGTTTCAGGACTGCCAAACATAACACCAATCTTTTCGCGGATTTGATTGATGAAAATAGCGGTTGTCTTTGATTTACTGATGGTCGAAGTCAACTTTCTTAATGCTTGAGACATAAGTCTTGCCTGTAAACCAATATGTTGGTCACCCATTTCACCTTCTATCTCTGCTTTGGGAACTAAAGCCGCTACAGAATCAACGATGATTATATCTACCGCGCCAGACCTGACTAAAGTATCGGCAATTTCTAATGCTTGTTCACCGGTATCCGGTTGAGAGATATAAAGATTATCTACATCTACGCCTATTTTTTTAGCATATTCTGGGTCAAGGGCATGTTCGGCATCAATAAATGCGGCTATGCCGCCATTTCTTTGAGCCTGGGCGGCAATACTTAGACTTAAAGTTGTCTTACCCGATGATTCTTGTCCGAATATCTCTACCACCCTGCCTCTTGGCATACCACCTACACCTAAGGCAATATCCACGGCAATTGAACCCGTCGGGATAGCGGGAACCTTTTCTTTTGCCTGTTCTTCTCCCAGTCGCATAATTGCCCCGCGACCAAAGTGCCGCTCAATTTGAGTTAAGGCTAATTCTAACGCCTTTTGCTTTTCACTTATTTCTTGTGCCATCTCTTTAAAACCTCCTTTTTTTTGGTAATTGATTAGATGGTAACCGGTTAAATAGTTACTTTTATTATACAACATAAAAATTTGTATGTCAATCAAAAAAGTTTCGTTTCAGTTCTGAAGAGTAAATTTTCATGATTTTTATTTTTAAGATACACTTCGGGGACAAGATGGTAGGGGACATTAAAAAGGACAGTTCTCTCCTGTGTCTCCTGATATATCAAAATATTGGAGTCAAAAAAAAGATTGTTAATATGATAAAAATATGATATGATATGATATGGATTAAAGAGGGAAAAAGAGGGGTTGCTGGAACAAAATAAGGTAGCAGTTCTAAGAAGAATCCAGGCGGATTTGGTAAGGTTGAGACAGGTTTTTCAGGATATTATCTACCTCAATCAGTTGTCTGGTAAAGGCAAACAATAATCCCCTGGTGAAGTTCTTAAAACTACCAAAAACCTTGACAATGTTTTTAAGTCCATTGCCTTTGATCATTAGTTGTCTAATGGTATGAGCAATTTGCAGGAGAAGATGAAAACATTTGATCGCATTATAGTTTTGGCTATAAGCGTGTTCCAGCTCAAACCCCTCTTTTTTCTGAGCTTTAAATCCTTGATTTTCAATTTTCCATCGGCTTCGACCTCCTTGATTAGCTAAATGTTTGTAATTTGTCTTTGTAATCTTTGTCTTGCATATCCAGGTAAAAAAGGTCTTCTCCTCACCTTTCTTTCCTGAGGTTGTCTCTTGACATTCGAGGATATGAAGTTTATGCCCTTCGTATTCAATATCATTAACCCAGTGAAAGTCCTGGCTGGTATTAGCATTGACTTGATGTGTCCCTTTATTTTCCGGACTAAGCTGGAGCAAATTCTGAAATTCCTTGTAAACACTGGGCATACTACCTTCTTTAAATCGAATGATGTAAATCCAGCCATTTTTCTCTACTAAATCAAATACGGGTTTCCCTGCATACAAGCTGTCAAATAACAAACAAAATTTGGTGCGAGGAAAATGTCCTTTCAACCTTTGAGCTAAACGATAAAAAGCCTTTAATTCACAATCTTGCCTATCTAGATCTTGTGATTCATTTTCGACAAACTCAGTCAGGACTGGAATCGCAAAACCATCAGGAGTGACCAATTTTGCTTCTAAAACATAGTAGTAATATTCATAATGGGTTTGCCCATTTTCATCCTGGCTAATCTTTTTTCTTAAACAATGTTTGTATTTATCCGGATCTTTCTTATACTGGTCTTCAGTAATGGTTATAGTTTTGGTACCATCAATAGCTATTAATATAGTATTGGTTTAACAACCGATACCTTTCTAATACCCTTTGTCGGATTAAACGTCGAATCATTTCTATACAGATTTTCTCTAAGTCGGTTGGAGACAATTTAACCAGAAGGTCAATTAATGTCCCGTGATGAGGCATCCTTTCCAGGCTATAGTCTTGAATACTTAAGAGAGGAAATAATGCTTTGAAATTAGCTAAGAATTCCTTCCCAAAGGTATAATCAATATTACGGCTGGAACCTAACTGAAACAGAAACAAAAACAAGCCTTCCCAGAATAAGATGCCTAACTCATAATCAGTCATATTTACCGAACGATGATCATGAATTTGCAAAACCTATTTTCCTATCTTAGGAAAGAAATGATGAATCGTCTTGGCAAATATCTCGGGTATTTTTTCGATTTGCTCTTCGTCCTTCATTAACTTTCCTCCTTCCTATTAATATTTCTCTATATTGGTTAAAGAGGGTATCTATTTTCCCATAGATTTTCCTCAAAGCAGAGAGTTTATCCTGGTATTGCATATAAGCTCTAACTTTTTTAACCGTAGCCTCATCGCTCTTCTTGCCTACATACCGTTGTTTTAACTTTCCATTGACCTTTTGGCTTAGGTACAAGAAAGGACCGTGTTTTTCACCCCGTGTACACTTGCAATTACCTTTTCGACAAGCAGTATAAATTTGGAACAATGAACCTGCCTCCATTCTGGATCGGATTTGCATTAGACTGTTTTCCAAAAAACCCCTTTCTTTTTGCAATAGAGAGATTTTCTTCCTTATTTCTGATAAATCCATACCAATTCCTCCTTTCTAATAAATCATAATAGTATATATATTATATACTATTATGATTATACCATAAAAAGTGTAAAAATACAAATATTTTTTTAAAAAAATTTCGACCTGTGAAATAGGTTTTAAAGGAAAATGGAAAAACCTCCGATAATATATATATCCAGTAAAAACAAAGACTGGCTATGTAAAAAAGAGGGGGTTAGGTAAAATGAGAAACAAAATGAAGAT
>JBFLYA010000092.1 GCA_040757115.1 bacterium
TGATTGTGGAAAACAACAAATTTCCATAAATTTCTATTAGTTTCTATTAATTTCAATTTTTTTAATAATATCTCCCTATCTCCTTAATCTCCACATCTCCTTTTGTTACACCACCTGAACGCTTACTTCTTATCAAACAAAATTCATCTGCTTGTTCAGTGATAGCATTTAACTTTTGCTTTAATATTTGACTCTCCTCGCTTACATCTTTTTTTTCAGATATCTGGTATGGTTTTCCAAAAATTATTATTCCTTGAGTAAAAGGATACGGGATTTGAAATTTATCCCATGCCTTTTCCAATATCCACTTTTTTTTAACCGCGGTGGTTAATGGGACAATGTATGCCTTTTTCTTTTTTGCAAGAGATATTATTCCTTCTTTTGGTTCATAAATAGGTCCTGTTGGTCCATCAACAGCAAAGCCAAAATCATCACCCTGTTTTGTTTGCTTTATCAGTTCTAATAATGCTCTTGTTCCTCCTCTTGTTGTTGAACCACGAAATATTCTGCATCCAAATCTTTTTAAAATCCTGCTTTGATATTCTCCATCACGACTTAAACTAACCATTATCACAATCTGGCGATGACTCATATATGGCACCAGAAGGAATTGTCTCCCATGCCAGAAGGCATAAATCAGAGTTTTTCCTTCTTGTTTTAATTGCCTGATATTTTCTTCTCCAATAACTTTTATTTTTAAGGTGTTATAAAGTAATCTAATCAGTAAATGTGCTAAAAAAGGGATAATCAAGTTTAAAAACTTTTGTTTCACTAATATACTTTTATCATAAATTTTCCTTCTTGTCAAGGAAAAAAAGTATAACTCCTAATCATCCACCATTCCAATTGTCCCGGGTCATCTCACATCAAATCTAAAAGTAACCGCAAGGCGGTGGGTATTGCCCAATTCATCATAAGGCACAAAGGCATAATCTACCTGGTAGTGTTTGATATTGCATCCAAATCCGCAGGTAATTCCCGTGCCAAAGTCTTTAAATATCTGTGAATTAAATCCACCACGCAAGGCAACTAAGTTTCTAAACCATAATTCAAGCCCAAGATTTATCTTCCAATTATTATCTATTGGTTTTGTTAAATCACAGGTAACCGCTAATGGTTGTTCTTTAAATCGATAAGCACTACCCAATTTAAGGGTTAATGGTAAGCTATCTCCTTCAACCGCAAATTTTATCTTTGGTCCCACATTTTGAAGAACGGTAGCTAAAGTCAAACCTTCCATTGGCGTCTGGTATAATTGACCAATATCAATTGCAAATGAGGATGCTTCTTCTTGTTCTATCTTTTGCACAATTCCTTTAATTGTCATACCAATGCAGATAGATTCAGTGATAATCGAGGTATAACTGAAGGCAAAGGCAGTATCTCTGGCAGAGAAATTGCCGGTGCTTTCATCTGGCGAATCGGCATAACCAGGAATTTTCCCTGCATCTAAGTAGATGATATTAAAACCCATTGCCTTTTTGCTGGAAACAGGGAAGGCAAAACCCAGAAACCCATGACCAATGCCTTCAAACCAATCATTATATACCGTAGATATTTCAGGTTTAGTCAATTGTGTTAAGCCCGCGGGATTCCAATAGACAGCGGTAATGTCATCGGCTAAGGCACAAAATCCTTCACCCATAGCCACCGCTCTGGCACCAACACCTATCTTTAAAAAAGGCACACCTGCCGTCCCTTTAGACGATTTTGCCCAACAGTTACTACTTGTGATTAGAATAAGTGAACTTATTAAAATTAATAGTTTATACCTCATTTATTTCTCTCCTTTTTGAAAGCGTTCGGGTTCTTCTATTTGAACGCTGATATCTGAATGCTTACTCTTTTTTTACCAGTTGTAATACTTCTAAGTCTGCCTGGTCTTGTTTACGATTTAAACTTTGTTTATTTTTTATTAATTCCTTGATGCCAATAAAAAATACCTTTTCTTTTCCATAGATTCCAACCTCTTTCCCAACCCACACTTCTTTGAAACTACAACCTTCAATAGAGGTTATTATATCTACTCTTACAGGTTCATAGCCTAATTGAATAATTTTACCTGATTGAGCAAAATCAGATGCTTTCAATTCTAAACTCTCAAATCCAAATTCATTTAGTGTTTTGATAATTCTTTTACTATTTGCAAGAGCAGGTTCTACCAGAATATCTATATCCTTTGTATATCTTGGTTTAGCATAAAAGGCGACTGCATACGCTCCAACAATGCAGTATTTCACCTTATTTTTGTTCAATAACATTAATAACTCTTCGAAATCTTTTTCTATCCTCATTCTTTGTCCCAATAAGTTTATAATAACATTCCCTTAAGAGTTGGACTGTTTCCAACCTTTCTTTAGCGGTCATTTTTAAATAATAATCCCTATCAAATTGTTCTGCATCTGCAAATGAATCTGTCTTGTTAATCCAAATTTTTTTCATTGCCTTCTCCTGAAAATAGCGAATTAGCGAATTAGTGAATTAAGCGAATTAGAAGGAAAATTCCCCCTGTGAGTTGTAGACTCATGACCATTTCCCTTTATTTTATTATCGCCACTTTCCCACTTACCTTCTCGCCTTTTTCATTTGTAATAATATAGATGTAGACGCCCGAGGCGATTCTTTCACCAGCATTATTGACTATGGGCCAGAAATAGGGATTATCTGTAATATCATCTTTATTAAATACCAATTCACCTGCAATATTGTATATCCATAGATTTACTTTACCAGATAGGTTGTAAAATTTAACTTCTTTATGTCCCTCTCGGAGTTTAAATGGATTTGGATAGACAATGACACTTTTGAGATTAGTTATTGGTGCGGCAACAACAAAGATTGACAATTGATTAACCTCATAGGCGGTAACTAAATCCTTATCCTTATCTACTATCTGTTTTCCTGCCACCAACTCAAAATGGTCTCCAGCAAGTCTATAGATGCGGTATGCCAGGTCATCATCTTCATTCTTCATATCCGGGTCAGAATACGGCAGAGTAATAATAAGAGATTTACCTGTAACTGGTTGAGTTCCTTTTCCATAATAATCTTTTTCCAATGCCAGCAGTTCTCGTCCAGAATTACTTAAAATACTACTTATAATCGGAGAAGCCTTTGATAGGTCCGTTTGCGGTGGGTCAACCTGACGAATGGTAAAGGTAACAGTTGAGTTAAATGCCCCTGTTGGTATTTCAATCACGGTTTGACCACTCTCTAAATTAGAAAGAATGCCCTTTTGTGGATTATTTAGTGCGATAATTGTCTTTGTCGCTGGATTAACTACCTCTAATTGGTCAACAATCCGAATGCCGTCAGAATAATTGCAGAAATCACTCCAGGTTCCTACTAAATTCATTGCACGGAGACGATAATAATATGTCTTTCCTTTTGTTCTATTAGTTATTTCAAAATACTCTGTATTACCCGGAATAGCATTACTCAATGTTGTCCAGTTAATCATATCCAGACTTTCTTGTAATTCATACAGGGCAATTCCTGATTGGGCATCATCCCACCCCTGCCAGTAAACCGTATAATTTCCATCCATATCAGCATCAAAGTCGGTTGTCAAACTTCCTTCTGTTGGTGGCAAACCAATTGCAGGTGGCGTCAGGTCAATCGTATTGGTAACTTCATTAGTCACACTCATTGTTCCGGCAAAAGTGATTTCTGCCTGATTACTTACCTTTGTTGGTGTGCCAATAACCATGGCTTTAAATGTAACACTCCCAGAACCCCCTACCGTTACCTTACCAATATTCCAGGTAATAGTGCCATTTGAATAGTTACCACTACAATAAATACCGGTTGGTATTTTAATCGAAGTCCAGAAGGGATTTGTCCCTGATTCTTGCAGATTAATTATACAGCCATTTAAACTCTGTAAGGTAAATCTATCCGTATTGGAGTCATAAGAGATATTTACCTTTGCGGTCATATTTGTGTTTATATTCTCAATTAACTCCTGGACCCGTGAAAAATCATTTATTGATGCGGTATAAGTTCCAGAGGAAGTGACTATGGTTATATTTCCATCAACTCCTCCCTTGTCGAATTGAGTCCAACCATGGTGAACATTCAGATTAAGAATTCCTACACCTGAAATTACCTCGGCATAACTTGTCAATGTAGCCACACTTAAATATGGGTCTAAGCTATCTATAATCTCAACATTCTCGGCATCCATTAAACCAGTATTACGATAATTGATAGTATAGGTCAAGATTTTATTTAAGGGAATACCATCTTGAGGAGATACATCCTTGGTTGAGTATCTGAACTCCGGGATAGAAGTAACAGTTCCAATAACCTCATTAGTCACACAATCTGGCATAAAATCCGCCTTAATCGTAGCTTTATTTTTGATTAAAGTGCCATTGGCTAGCGGCATCTTAATCCTGGCTTTAAAACTGACACTGCCCGGAGTATTTCTCTGTCCTAAATTCCATTTGATAGTGCGATTATTTTGGTTGTATTCACCATTATTTGATAGCGTTTCAACAGTTAAGTGCTCATCTACTACATCCCAAATTTCAACCCCTGTAGCAGAAAGACTACTGGTATTGATATAATTGATAGTATAAGTTAGGACATTATCCGGGATAAAACTACCTGAACAAGTCTTAGAAGATGACCCAAAATCAGGCGATAGAATAGTTAATGTTCCCGGTTTGGCTAAGATAGGCGTAGATATTTGATTGGAATTAAATACCGCAGTATTATTCGGAATAGGTGTTCCATTAGGAAGTTTTGGAACCACTCGAGAATTGAATTGGACATAGCCACTTCCACTAGGATTAATATTGCCAATCTGCCAGGTAATTGTTCCCTTATTATATTGACCATTATTCATCGGGGTGATATTGGTCAAATGAGAGGTTAACTGATCAACAATATTTACTCCCGTGAGGGTATTACTACCATTATTGGTGTAGGAAATGGTATAAATTAAGGTATCATCCGGTTTAACTTTATCTCCTTGAATATTTACCACCTTCCGCAAGGTTATAATTTCTGTAATCACCCGATTAGTTACTTTATTCGTATCTTTAGAACTTGTACCAGAACTTGTATCCCAGGTAAATGTAGCTATGTTATCGATTAAGGTATCATTAGGGGTGTTAGTTCCTACCTTTACCCTAAGATAAACTGACCCACCAGAATTAGCTCCAATAGTACCAATATTCCAGGTTACTACCCTCTTTGAGTATGTTCCATTAGTGGCAGTGCCAAGTTGGAGGTATTGGTTAGTGGCAGTGCCAAATTGTAGGTATTGGTTTAAGGTATCTGTAATCTTAAAATTCGTTGCCTTACCTAATCCTTCATTATAGAATTTTATGGTATATGTTATTTCATCACCTGGCTTAACAGTGCCAATAGGAGAGTTTAACTTTTTATTTAAATTTGAATTACTAAAGTCTGCACAAGATGTAAAGGCATAAAGTGTGCCATCAGAAGAAGCGATATAAAGTATTCCCTCAACAATAGCAGGGGATGAATAGATTTGGTTAGGACCTGTATAATATTTCCATAGTTCAGTGCCTATATCTACATCCAGTCCGTAGACATAGCCATCATTTGCCCCAAAATATACTACACCGTTAGCTACCGCAGGTGAAGATTCAATCTTGGTGCCAATAAGATGAGCCCATTTTAGCTTACCATCTTTATTTATCGCATATAAATAACCATCATTAGCGCCACAAAATATTACCTGATTTGCTATTGCAGGTGAGGAATGGACTTTATCATTGGTTTTATATTTCCATTTTTCATTCCCTGAATAGGCATCAATAGCATAGATATAATTATCGTCTGAGGCAACATATACCACTCCATCTTTGACGGCAGGGGATGAAAATATTGCTCCAACAGTGCCAAATCGCCACTTAAAGTCACCAGATGTTGTCAGACAATAAAGATTACCATCTGCAGAACCAAAATATACCCTTCCATTAACCACTGCGGGTGAAGATTGGATTTCACCACCTGTAGGATAAACCCATTTTTGCTCACCATCTACAATGGATAAGGCATATAATCTACCATTTCTGCCACCAATATAAAGTATTCCCTCGGATACGGCTGGAGATGATAAATGGACATTCTCCCCTAATTGTTTTGCCCATTTAAGTTCAGGGTTGGTACTCCAGCAATATATCCAGCCGTTAGAATCTGCGGTATAAAGTCTATCTCTGACGATAGCCGGTGTAGAATTAATATAAGCATTGGTGCTAAAACTACCCGTTAGACTCTCTGTCTGGACATTAAAGACATACACCTTGTTATCCATAGAAGCGATATAAAGTTTTCCATCGGCGATAATTGGTGAAGAAAGAATTGAACTACTTGTCTTAGTACTCCATTTAACTTGCAGTGGTGGCCGAATAACCTCACGAAAATCATACCCTTCATGAGCAAGATTAAAATGAAACATAGGCCAATCATCACTCTCAGAATTACTTTCTGGAGTAGTTACAGATACTTTATTTGTCAACCACGGAAGCGTCCGAGTACCCTCAATAATACTCCCTTGATTTGTAATTGTGCCTGCTGGAAGTGGGGCACGAACAGTGGCATTGAAGCTTACCTGACCACCGTGTTCTGGTAATATATCACCTAAATTCCAGGTAATTGTTGCTCCAACATACACACCATTGTTAGAAATATTAGTGATAGAACATAGCTTAGCATCTATTCTATCTTCAATTACTACATTGGTAGCCGTTCCATTACCCGTATTTTTATATTTAATCGTAAAAGTTAATACTGTTCCAGGAAGAACCTCTCCTTCTGGATAAACAGATTTTTGCGCAGTTGAGAAATCAGGGGTAGGGGCTTGTTTGACAGAAGTGGTGGCAATGTTACTCCTCTGGAGATAGGTCTGATCAGATTTTATCGTGGCATAGTTAGTAATAGATCCAGTGCCCAGACGGACTTTAAATCTGAGCTTTTGCCCTATATTTCCCTGTAATAATTCATTTCGTATCCACTTAATTCTCGTTGCCTGCGTAGAAAATATTTCAGTCCAGACACCATTAGTATTAGTAGCGTAAAGGATAGTATCAATGTTTTCTCCTTCTGCTGGTTCTACCAATTCGGTCAAGGCTGGAATATCATCTATAATTTCCACATTCGAGGCATTGAAATTACCACGATTACCGTATTCAATGGTGTAGGTAAGAATATCTTGAGGCGAGGCATAAGTTTTATCAACACTTTTCGTGATGTCCAGGTCAACTATCCCGCAAGAAAGAAACAGATTAACAAACCCTGCTTTATTGCCCACAATAAGATCAAGTGAACAGGAATTATCATAATCCACTACCCAGGGTGCGGCATTTTTCCCCACATCAATATCACCCTGTCCTTCAATCCTGAGTTTTCGTCCTTTATCCAGAATAGGGTCTTTATCTGTGCCGATATTGAGGAAGACCGTGATAAATCCGTCAAAATCACCAATGACTAAATCTTTCTTATGGTCACCATTATAATCAACCACAAAAGGAATGGCATTATTTCCAATATCAATTTCTCCCGGAGATGTGGGGCTACCAAATGATGGATTTACATCTGTGCCTGTATTTAGATAAAGAAGGACATTCCCTGATTTATTTCCCACGACAAGGTCTTTTTTGTCGTCATTATTCCAATCAACAACAACTGGTGTAGCATTATCACCGACATCAAGGTTTGTTGTTGGGCTACCGGCCTGGATTATAATCCCGGTGGCAAAAAGTGGGGCATTGTCTGACTGAATATTTTTAAAATAGATTACCTGACCAAGATTATTGCCACCAATTAAATCTTTTTTTCCATCATTGTTCCAGTCTATCGGAAAAGGTCTGGCAAGGCCACCGACATCCATATTTTCAGTAAAAGTGCCTTTCTCTGCACTTGTGCCATAGACCTTTAATTCATAGCCACCAGTAAATATAGGCTCTTTATCTGTTCCGGAATTAAGAAATAATGTGACAAAACCATTTTCATCACCGACAAGGAGGTCTTTACGGTGGTCATTATTAAAGTCAATAATCGCCGGGGTAGAATACACCCCGATTTGAAGTGGGGAAGGCGGTCCTTGAACCTTAGAGCTAAAACTAAATTGAGGCGGTTGGTATGGATAATCGTTTAAAAATACATGGATAGAGCCACATTCTACACCAACCAATAAATCCAAACCACCATCCTTATTCCAATCCATCACCAGCGGCGCAGCCCTTTGCCCAACATCAATATCTAAATTACCGACTTTAATCTTTTGTCCCGGCTCAAAGGTTAAGATTCTATTTCCTATCAAAGGAATAAGTCCCTGCGTATTGGTGCCAGAAGTTACTACCCCTTTAAATAAAAAGACATTTCCCTCGCCATTGCCAATAATCAGGTCTTTTGTGCCATCACCATTCCAATCAGCGACCTGCGGCATAGCAAATTGACCGACATCAATAAAATTGGTAGCTGTGCCAGTAACCGCTTGTGAACCAACATTCATTCTAAAGCCATAATTAAAAGACGGCATATCATCACTACCGATATTTTTAAAAAACCAGACATTGCCCGGGTCATCACCAATCAAAAGGTCTTTTTTACCATCTTCATCCAAATCAAACATAAAAGGAGCTGACATTTGTCCTATATCAACACTGAGAGATTGAGTACCCCATCCTCTTCCTCCATTATATAGTATAGTGCTATTATCACCTACTGTCCAACTATGAGTACCATATTTACAGAATACAGAGTATAGGTTACTGGTCACGCCAGCATTTTTACTCTCCCAGGTATCATTATTATATTGTAAGATAGTTCCATTTGCTCCTACTGCCCAACCGTTATTCGCATCGGCAAAATGAACAGAGTATAGGTTAGTAGTGACAGTAGAAGGATAGGGAGCCCAGACATTATTGAAATATCGTAAAATTGTTCCATTTGCACCTACAGCCCACATAGTAGTTGTTTCTGGTAGTCTGGTGATTGAGTATAAATCGGTGACATTAATAGTCACGGCTGTCCAGGTAACTCCACCATCAGTAGTCTGGAGGATAGTACCAGTGGTATTATCCTTTCTTTCCCCAACTATCCAGCCGGTTTTTGCATCTGTGAAGAAGACAGAGTGAAGGTCCTCAGTGACATCAGAAGTTTGTGTTGTCCAGCTTCCATTAGCATAATGTAAAATAGTTCCTCTATCTCCAACTGCCCAGCCGTTATTAGAATCAACAAAAAAGACCGAATGCAAATTTGTTGCTGTGCCAAATGTTCTACTTTCCCAGATAGGTGTATTTTGTGCCGCCGGGATGTAATAATGAAGGATGGTGTTGTTATTACCGACTGCCCAGCCTTCATTTGAATTAAGGAAATAGACGCTATTTATATTTTGATTGATGTTACTTTGTTGAGGCATCCAGGTGTTGCCACCATCAATAGTTTGGAATATGACGCCATTATCTCCAACTATCCACCCTGTTGTCGGACTGATAAAATGGACACCTCTTAAGGTCTGATTTGCCAGTGATATTTCAGTTGGTGTGCCAACAAAAGGTGGATTAGCCTGCATTGGAAAGCGTGTAATTGTGCCATACTCATTCCCAACAATTAAATCGAGTAAGTCATTCTTATCAAAATCAATAACAAAAGGAGTAGCAAATTTACCAACATTTATCGGTTGTTGATTGGAGGCAAATTGAACTTGAACACCGGTGTTAAAGGTAGGATTAAACTCTGTGCCTGTATTGCGAAAAAACCAGACATAACCTTCTTTATCACCAACGACTAAATCTCTTAGCCCATCTCTATCCCAATCGAGCTGAGCCGGGGTAGCATTCCAGCCAATATCTAATTCATAGGTCTGGAGATAACTCCCTCCCTCTTTAAATACAGGCATAGAGGCAAAACAAACTTGCATTATCCCGAAGACTAACAAGGCTGTAGTTGAAAAAAGGGCTTTTGGGTTCATCAATTCTATTCCTTCTGGAAATATCCAGCTATCGTAAGCGGTAACTCTTCACCGCAGAGACACAGAGACGCAGAGAAAAACACACCCCTACCCCCTCTCAAGAGGGGAAAATCTATGGACGAGAGGCACACCAATCTGGCTTGCCTGCTGAAGATTCGGCAAGCAGGCCTTATGTATTTCAATAGCTGCACCAATAATCTTTTCTGTTATCTGATTTATTTCTACGTCTTCTCTCTGTTCCTCTGCGTCTCTGCGGTAAAGGATTACCCTGAACGGTTACCGCTTTTTTTAGCTAAAAAATGGCTCAATGCTGACAACTGATGGTTGACTGCTGAACGCTTAGCAATAGTTAGATACATAGAGGTTAAAAGACAGAGGTCAGAAGACAGAAATCAAAGGTTAGAAGACAGATATTAAGGTAATACTTTTAAAATCTGACTTCTGACATCTGATATCTAATTTCTGTAATCAGTATACAATATTGTTATAAAAAAGTCAAGATTAAAAAAGTTTTTTTTGTAATCGGTCAGTTATTTTGGGGGAATGAACATTAACCTACGGAGGACAAAGCAATGAAAATAGTAGGTAAGTAGGTAGTAGGTAAGTAGGAAAGGGATAAAGGATGTGCACGGTATTCCTCTTGTGGGGGCAATGTCTCCCCCTTTCCTACTTTCCTACTCTCCTACTTCCTACTTTCAGGAGAATCCCCATTTCACTGACTCCTTATAATAATCTATGCAGGGTTAACCCGTCGGACAGATCAAACAGACAAGTAAAGTGCATTTTATGCACCATTCTGTTAGATTAACACAAAACTGGTGCGTCCAACGCACCTTACTCAAACTTAAACTTGCACCGGATTGGATGAAAAGATTTTTTATTCTTCTAACATCTTCTTTATCTTTTCTTTGCCCAGAAGATTTATAAAATTTTTCAATAGGTTCTCTTCGCCAAGGCTGCGAATTACTCTCTCTTCACCAAGGCTGCGAATTACCTTCTCCTCGCCAATCCCTTGCACAAATTTATCTACCCCAACTATTTCTGCTAATTCCCTGATTATGTCAGGTCTATCTGCTAATGTCTGTGGCACTAATCTTACCTCCTCCTTAAATTCGTCAGGATGTAAATATAATCCTGCTTCTATTACATCAGAAAATTCCTCTGTTTTTTCTTTCCCTATCCCTTTGACCAACTCCTTTATTAATCCCCCAGAAGTAAATAAAATCGTAACCGTTCAGGTAATCCTTTACCGCAGAGACGCAGAGAAACAGAGAGGAAAATATCTTTTTTTTCGTATTTTTCTCGCATTTTTCGCTGTTTAAAAAGGCTTAAAAACAGTTAGTCAAAAGTAAGTATTAAAAGATTAATAAACAACGAAAGACCCGAAATGCACACAAAAAAAGGAAATTTCTGTCTCTGGTGAATAGATTTTAATTTTTTCTCTGCGTCTCTGCGTCTCTGCGGTGAACGGTTACGGCGATTTATATTCAATGATATTGTAATCAGTAAATGATTGGAAAACCAAAGGCAAGGAATTAACATCAGTACCTTTCTCCTTCTTAATGACGATTATATCTATCTTCAGCGGAGCTTTACCAACCTCAACCTCTGTTTCTACCCTAAAGCCTTTTGGTTCAAATAATGCCTTTAATGTTTGAGACAAGAAATGATGCCACTGTTTCTTTTCCATACAAGAGAGTATACATCAAAGAAAGGGTTATGTCAACTGTAATTTTTGTTTTTTGGTAATGAGTCAGTCATTTGGGGTAAGTGCGGATTTCAGATTGTGTCCTAATATAACCTGATTTTCATTTCTCTGCGCCTTTGTGGTAAATTATCTAATGGTTGTGATTATTTCTTGTAATTTATTCATTGCGGCATTTACCTTCTCCGGGAATTTACCGCCGGCTTGAGCGAAATCTGGTCTGCCGCCACCACCTCCACCAGTGATTTTTGCCAGTTCGTTGATTAATTTCCCGGCATGGATTTTAGCAGTTAAATCCTGACTTACTTTGACTACCCAGAGCACTTTATTGTCCGCACAAGAAACCAGAACAACCACACCTGATTTTAATGCCTCGATAATAAGGTCAGCTGAGGTGCGTAATGAAGTCGCATCCATCGCCGCTAATTCTTTCGCCAGCACCTTTATCCCATCTACGACAAAAGCCTCTTTTACCAGGTCAGTTGTGGCATCTGCGAGTAATTTTGTTTTGAGATGCAAACTCTCTTTTTCTTTTTCTTTTATCTCTTGAACTAATTTTTCTACCCTTTGAACTAACTGTTGTGGTGAAGTTTTGAGTAAATCCGCCAATTGACTAATAGTTTTTTCAAGTTGATAGATATATTTTTCAGCAGATTCCCCGGTTATTGCCTCAATCCTTCTTATGCCAGCGGCAATGCCTGTTTCATGCCGCAATTTAAAAAAGCCGATTTGGCCAGTGGCATTTAGATGAGTTCCACCACAAAGTTCTAAGCTGAAATCACCTATCTTTACTGCCCGAACCCGCTCGCCATATTCTTCCTCAAATAATGCCATTGCCCCTAATTTCGTTGCCTCATCAAATGTTGTTTCAAATATCGTTACCTGTAAATTTTCTCGAATCTTTTCATTTACGATTGCCTCTACACGGTTTATCTCTCGCTCCTTCATTGCCTCAAGATGGGTAAAGTCAAATCTAAGATAATCCGGTCCAACAAAAGAGCCTGATTGTTTAACATGAGTTCCCAACGCCTGGCGTAATGCGGCTTGAAGAAGGTGTGTGGCGGTATGGTTGCGGCTAATTGACAACCGCCGAGATAAATCAATACCTGCCAAAACCTCATCGTTTACTTTAATCTCACCTTTTAGGACTTTCCCAAAATGTAGAATTGCCTTATCCGACCATTTTGCCTCAGTAATTAATATCTTGACCGCATCATTGATTAATATTCCAGTATCGCCAATTTGCCCACCTGATTCGGCATAGAAAGGGCTGACATCAAGCACAATCTCGACTTCATCACCTGATGTTGCCATTTCTACCAGCTTTTTATCCTTGAGGATTCTGACTACCTTTACCTTGATTTTATTTAATTCATATCCAACGAATTTTGTCTGGTCAGTTATTTTCGTCTCTTTTTCTTCTTCGATAAAGACAAATTGCCCTGCCATTCTTGCCCTTTTGCGTTGTTCTTCCATCCGGGCATTAAATCCGTCAATATCCAATTTTAGTCCAGATTCATATATTATCTCTTGTGTCAGGTCAACTGGAAAGCCATAGGTATCATAAAGTTTGAAAACATCACTGCCTGAGAGGATTTCTTGAGACTTGTTTTTATACTCGTTAATCATTTCCTCTAAAATGGTCAAACCTCGTTCCAGAGTATTTATAAATCTATCTTCCTCAAGTTTGATAATTCGGCTGATATGGTCTCTTTCGTGAAGTAAGGTCTGGTCGTGATTAAAGATATTGACTACCGCCGGCACGATTTGAAAAAGAAAGGATTCATGGAGGTTTAATTTCCTCCCCTGACATAGTGCTCGTCTAATCAAGGCGCGCAAAACATAGCCGCGTGATTCATTGGACGGAATAATTCCATCATTGATTAAATAGGTAATTCCTCGCAAATGGTCGGCGATTACCCGTAAGGCAACATCCTTGCTCAAATCTCTACCATATTCAATTTTAGTCAGATTGGCAACATAATTAATGATTGGCTTAAGCAAATCTGTATCAAAATTAGTCTTAACCCCTTGTACAACCGCCGTTAATCTCTCCAATCCCATCCCGGTATCGATATTCTTTTTTGGTAATGGGTGCAGTGTCCCATCTTGAGCTCTATCAAACTGAGTAAAGACTAAATTCCATAGTTCTAAATAGCGGTCACAATGACATCCAACTTTGCATGTTTCCTTACCACAACCTATTTTTTCTCCCTGGTCAAATAATATCTCTGAACAGGGCCCACACGGACCTGTCTCTCCCATCTTCCAGAAGTTACTTTCTTCCCCTAACTTTACAATTTTCCCTTCTGGAACAATTTTTCTCCATATCTGGTTTGCTTCATCATCATCTTTGTAGATAGAAATCCACATTTTATCTTCTGGTAAGCCGAGTTTTTTACTCAGAAATTCCCAT
This sequence comes from bacterium, assembly GCA_040757115.1. Classification (NCBI taxonomy): domain Bacteria; species bacterium. Next base: position 14,074 of record JBFLYA010000092.1, read on the forward strand.
GCCCAGACAATTGCCTCTTGTTTAAAATAATCGCCAAAAGAGAAATTTCCCAGCATCTCAAAGAAGGTATGATGTCTTGCGGTTTTGCCGACATTTTCAAGGTCATTGGTTCTAAGGCATCGTTGAGAAGTAGCGGCGCGGGTAAAAGGCAATGGGTCTATTTCACCTAAAAATAGTGGTTTAAACGGTACCATCCCGGCAATTGTAAATAAAACCGTTGGGTCAGTCGGCACCAGCGAGGCACTTGTTTTAATCGTATGGTCAAGTGCGCTAAAATAATCTAAGAATTTTGTGCGAATTTCTGTTCC
>JBFLYA010000093.1 GCA_040757115.1 bacterium
GAAATAAATAATCACACAGAGACACAAAGTCACAAAGGAATTGAATAAAACAATAAACCTTTGTGTTCTTTGTGGCTTTGTGTGAGAAAATAAAAAGGAGATATTTTAGGAGATATTTTAGGGTCAAACCGTGAATGTGGAATGCACAATAATTCGGTGAGGCAGAGGAAAAGGAAAAGACAGCGAATCAAAGCTTTTGTCTAACCCTGCGTTGCAGTTGACGGCGGGGGACTGTGCCGTGGTCAGAGTTTTGTGGTCTCTCAAAGTTTTATCTTGCTATCAAACTTTTGTGGTAATTCTCCTCGCCGCACCTGAACTTTATCGTTAGCCGAGAGGGAAATATGAAACCATTCAAATTTAACATGTCATCGCCAGTTTATGATGATCTCTTCGTAGATCGAGAGAAGGAACTACGCCAGACAATTGACTGGTTAATGTCCGGGACTGGTAACCTCATTATTACTGGAGAAAGAGGTATAGGGAAAACTAGCCTCGCTTGGAAAACCATTGCCGACACAGAGGAAAAGACTAAAGATACTTTAATTATTAGAGAAACTGTATATCAATTTCATGGTGAAGGATTTGGCACATTTCTCTCTGAGCTTGGAAAGCAAATTACTGTTTCTATATGGCAACTCATAAGTGGCAAATCGTTTTCGGAGCTTTTTTCTGGGTCTTTGGATTTCGAGAAGAAAAAAATTGAGTCAAAGAATATTAAGGCTCTCCGCCGGATTTATAATATCCTTTCGGCATCTCAACTCTCGTCCAAAGCTACCGAAATGGGCAAAATCGGTGGGAAATTATTCATAGAAGCTGGACTCCAAGAGGGACTCGAAAAGGGGATGACCCGTATGGCAATCACGAACTTCGAGTTTCTTGCCATCATTGATGAACTCAAGGAGATCGCCTCAAGACATGGATATTCACGGATTGTTGTAATAGCAGATGAGTTCAACTATTTGCATTTTTCAGAACAGAGCGATTTTGTAAGGACTTATTTCCAAATCCTCAATTCTCGGAATATACTATTCGGATTGATAGGTTTCAATATTGATCCTTGGTCAGTTCCCGGACTTAGCCAATGTGTAGAGACATATATTCCACTTGGTCCATTTGAATCTTCTGACCATGTCCGCCAACTAGTCTCAGTCGGTCTCCCACAAGCGGAAAACGCCGATATTCGCAACTTCTTGATTTCCGAGGATGTATCCCAGCAGATATTCACCGAATCAAAAGGGAATCCACGACTTATTCAAGCATTTTGTTTTAACTTCATGAGGGAATTGGAAGTAATTGAAGGGAGTCGTGACTTCTCCAAGGCATTTGAACTTGCCAAACGGGAAATTGTAGAACAAGTTTTAAGACAAGAAGAAATGATGAAGAGATTCAAAGGCTAACAAATCGCTGCACCTGACTGCGGGGGGCTGTGCTGTTTTCAAGGTTTTGTGGTTTATCAAGGTTTTATCTTGCTAACAAAGGTTGGTGGTGATTCTCCCCGCGGCAGGTGAGCTCAATCGTTAGGCTACTGAAGTATTGAGGATTTATCATGAAAACAACCATAGATCATCTTCCTGACTACAAGCAAGAGGAACTCGAAAATATTATCGGAATCATCCGTAATGCAGCAAAGGTGGAAATGATTATTCTGTTTGGAAGCTATGCACGGGGAGACTTTGTAGACCACGATTTTCGATATGATGCTGAAGAGCAACACTTCACAAGTTATGAAAGTGATTTTGATATCATGGTGATTGTGAAGGAAGAAAAGGTAGTAGACGATTATAAGATTTGGAATAAGGTTGAAAATCAAATCAGACACAAGATTCATACACCAACAAAGCTTATTAGGGAAGATATTGAGCATGTCAATGAACAACTCTCAGTTGGCAGATACTTCTATGCTGATGTCAAAAAAGAAGGTATACTACTTTATGATTCAAAACGATTTCAGCTGGCAAGAGCAAGAGAGCTTACCCCAGGAATAAAAAAGGCACTGGCAGAGGAGGATCATAAAATTTGGTTTCCCAAGGCGAAGGAATATTTTGTGTATTACGAAACTGGTTTTGAGAAAGGTTGGAATAATTCAGCTGCTTTCAATCTCCACCAGACTACCGAACATCTTTACACTGGCGCTTCCCTCGTTCTTACCAGCTACAAACCAAGAACGCACGATCTGGAAAAATTAACAGAGCGGATGGAAAAGATCGATCGAGATTTTGCCAAGATTTTCCCGCGGGAAGAAGGTGAAGAAAAGCGATTATTTGAGCTTCTTAGAAAAGCCTATGTTGATGCACGATACAAGAAATCGTACAAAATCACCAAGTCTGAACTTGAATACCTTGCCGACCGTGTGAAGAAACTACGCAGATTGGCATTAAAAAAGTCTCGGGAGAGGATTGAGCAATTTGAGAAAGAAATTATCACAAAAGCCTAACTAATCGCTGAAGCTGACGGGGGGAGGTATTTTAGGGTCAAACTGTGAATGTGGAATGCACAATAATTCGGTGAGGCAGAGGAAAAGGAAAAGACAGCGAATCAAAGCTTTTGTCTAACCCTGCGTTGCAGTTGACGGCGGGGGACTGTGCCGTGGTCAGAGTTTTGTGGTCTCTCAAAGTTTTATCTTGCTATCAAACTTTTGTGGTAATTCTCCCCGCCGCACCTGAACTTTATCGTTAGGCACTTGAATCCATTGCATAAATTATGATACAATTCCAGCTGTTGCGGCAAACAGGATGAAGGTTTCTCACAGCATTCCCGCAGAGACGAACCAGAGAAAATCAGATAGCGGTCAGCATCCATAGAGAAGTAGGGTAGGCGGTCGAGGGGCCAGGAACCACAACCAAAACGAAGGACGAGAGGCGTACTACAACCGTAGATAGGAACTACAGAGGAGAGCAAAATCTAATCAAGCAGAGGAGACCTTGGGTCCAAGGGATATTGCCTAACCCGGCGCTGCACCTGACTGCGGGGGGCTGTGCCGTAATTAGAGTTTTGTGGTATCTCAAGCTTTTATCTTGTTTACAAAGTTTGGTGGTAATCCGCCCCGCAGCAGGTGAGCTTTATCGTTAGCGGAAATTTTGCTTAAAAAGGTAGAATAATGAACAAAACAAAACTTGGTTCAGAAACGGCAAAAGGAGGATTTGCAAACGAGAAAGCAATTTGTAAAAAATTCAATGACTGGGAAAAGGATATAGAAGCACAGAAATGGCTTAAAATAATGGGATATGATATTAAAAAACTTGATTCTGTCCAAGCAATTCAAATTCCTACCAGAATAAAGAAGATTGAATTAAGTAAGTTTGAAGTTAAAGAAGAAGAATATGAGCAATTTGTGAGATTTAAAAAGGCAGATGCTCAAATAAGAATTATCATAAAGATTAGAAATATACTAAAAATTGAGAACTTATCACTAAAGAAAGCAAATTCAGATGCTGATTATAATCAAATTGACAAAAGAACCATTGTAGACTATCAAGAGATGTGGAGGTTTGATGATATGCCTTTGAATTGAAATGTCTTTAGAACCATAAATGAAAGGCAAAGAGAAGAAAAGAGTTTTTTAAATTAGCACAAATTACAAGCACCTTAAAAAGGAGTAAAAATGCATAAGGATTTTAGATGTTATATGGGATGGCGGGAAAATCCATCAGGAACAGGAGAAGCTACCGTAGTTGTAATTCCATTAGGAGATGGATTGACCGATAAGCAATTAGGTAAATTATTGAGGCCGTTGAGAGTAACAACATTTAGTGAAGAAACAATTGATTTTAGAGTTCAAGAGCTGGATTAGGAGGTAAAGAAGATAGATGAAAATGTGTGCAATTCAGTCTTTGACTAATAATGAATACAAGGAAAATACATTTCACCAACTTTCACCGTATTTGGGGAAACTAAAATCTAATATAGCAAAAAAACTAATATTAAGTTATACTAAACCATATGATACTATTTGTGATCCATTTTCAGGTTCGGGGACTGTTGCATTAGAATCTTTAACACTTAATAGACATATTATAGCAAACGATATTAATCCCTATGCAGTTATTTTGACTAAAGCAAAAATGTACCCTCCAAATTCGTTAGATGAAGCTTTGGAAAGAGCAGAATATTATCTTAATTGTACCAAAGAAGAAATGACCAGGATATCTTTATCAAGAATACCAAAATGGGTAAGAACCTTTTTCCATCCAACTACCCTTAAAGAGACCTTATCGTTAGTTAGATTATTAAAAAGAAATGAGGAATACTTTATTTTGGCCTGCGTACTTGGTATTCTTCATCATCAAAGCACGGGATTTCTTTCATATCCATCAAGCCATATAGTTCCATATCTGAGAACAGAAAAATTTCCCAAAGAAAGATTTCCAACATTATATACCTATAGAGATATTAGGCCAAGACTTCTTAGTAAAATAAAGCGTGTATTTAGACATTTTCTCAGAATAGCTCCGATGTTATTTCGAGAATGCAAAACAGAATGTGTTGAGAAATTAGAATTACCAGAAAATAGTATTGACGCTGTAATAACCAGCCCACCATATATGGATACATTGAGTTATGGAGGAGATAATAGATTGAGACTGTGGTTCCTGGGAATAAACGATTATCAATACTATGATAATAAGAGTCCTCGAAATCCACAAGATTTTCATCTTTTAATAAAAAATGCGTTGAGCAGGCTTTATTTTGCATTGAAGTCAGATTCATATTGTATATTTGTAGTGGGAGAAGTGAAAAAGGGTAAGAAATCCATTAACACATCTTCAATAATTCAGGATGTTGTTCTTAGTAATGGTGGTTTTAAAATATTGAGTGTAATTGAAGATGAAATCCCCTATTCAAGGAGAATAAGAGGGAAAAGAGATACGATTAAGAAAGACTGGTTTGTTATTATGAAAAAGGAGAAATAATACTATGGCAGAAAGAAATTTACCTCAGGAGAATGAATTCCAAGGAGAGCAGGTGCTCGGTTATAAACTCTGCAAGGAAATTGGCAGAGGGAAAATAGGGGTAGTCTATAAGGCGTCACATTCCAGAACAGGGGATATAGCAGCTTGCAAGATAATTCCAAAAGAAAATTTGAAAAGTGGATGGGAGACCGAAATAGAGAAAATTGCAAAATTGAGTGGTATCTCAACCGTAGCACAATATAAAAAACATGCCGCAGAGCAAATTAAGGAGTTACCGTATATTTGCATATTTTATGAGTATGTAGGCTATGGAAATAAACCTGCCCTTAATTTAAGAGAATATATAATACAAAATCCTAATCAAATCTCCTTGTTTTTTATTGATATATTAGTTCAGAAGATTTTAGAAACTTTTCATGCTATGAAAACTGTTGGTATTAATCACAATGACCTTCATGAAGGAAATATTTTAATTTTTCATGACCCTCGCTCTATTGAACCAGAAACGCCAATTATAAAAATAACAGATTTTGGAATAGGTGGTTCATACAACAAATTAGAACCTAAAGATGATTATAAACAGCTAGTTTTAATCTGTCATACCTTGCTTGAGAAATTGAGTTATTCTGAGATGGATGGAAAAGATAAATTTCTTTACGACAATTACATTGAGGATTTTTTCCCTAAAAAAGTATTAGAAACTCATCCTACAGAGGGAATATTTGTAAGAAATCCAAGAGAGCTCCTCAGAATTTTTAAAGAAGAAATCCCTCAAAAGTATTTGGAGGAATATACCAAAAGCTACATATCCAGTATGCCAGCCAAATTAACACATCCTTTTGACTATCTACGGTGTGAACAGATAGGTAATTCATTTGAGCTCTTACATCGTCTCTATTCTGAAAAGTTTCTTGGATATTCTGATTTATTAATAAGAAATAATACTATTTTGACAGGTCCACGGGGTTGTGGAAAAACAACCATATTTAGAAATATGAGTTTAAAAACACAAATACTCGGAGATAAAATAAAAAAAGGTGAAGATTACAAGGAAAAGTATATAGGAATATATTATCATTGCAATGATTTATATTTTGCATTTCCTTACCTTAAAGAAAAGATTTCTGATGAAAATAGAAAAGCGATAATACATTATTTCAACCTTTCAATCTTATATGAAATCTTAGACCTTTTAGAAACTTCAAAAAATAAGCCAGGGTTTGAATTAACTGATAGGACGATAGATGAATTACAAGGTTTTTTAAGAGGATACTTTCCCTCATACCAAATACCACCTTTAGGAACGGATATTTTGGCTCATCTAAGGTCAATAATTGTTAATGAAAAACGAATTACACGCCAATGGTTTGAAAAAGGCAGTAATGATAAGCAAAAACCATATTTTACTCCTATGGACTTTATTAGAAAGTTATGTAATTTAATTCAAACGGATATACCATGGGCAAAAAATCGGGCAATTTACTTCTTTTTAGATGATTATTCATTCCCCAATATTTCTAAGCAAATCCAAGAAACCTTACATGATTTTATCTTATTTCCAAGTGAAGGGTCTGAGTATTTTTTTAAGGTTTCTACCGAAAGTATTGTCTCTTTTCACCCATATAGTTCCAAAGGAAAATTATTGGAAGAGGGAAGAGAATATGTTGTAGTGGATCTTGGATACTTCTTCTTGCGTGATGATAAAAGAGCCGAGTCGTTCCTTTTCGAAGTAGTTAATAACCGGCTAGAAAATTCCCAAGAAATTGATGAGGCATATAAAGATATAAAGAAAATTTTGGGAGAGAGTGATTATTCAGCTAATAAACTTGCTTACGAAATTAGAGAAAAGAAGCCGGAACATGTCCATTACTATGGCTTGAATATTATAGTTAGATTATGCACTGGAGATGTTGCTCAAATCTTGGATTTAATCAAGCACATTTTTGAACAGGCTGGAGGTTATAGTCTATTTACTAAAGCAGAAGGAATTGAATTGCCAATTAAGAAAGAGATACAAAATAGGGCAATTAGGGAAGCAGGAAATAAATTTCTAAGTAACCTTGAAAACTGTCCGAATTATGGTCGAAAATTAAGAAAGATTGCTGAGGCGTTTGGTGAGGTTGCGCATCATTTCTTGATGACAAGAAATTCAAAAAACCAGGATAAATATCCTCCATGGCAAGCAGTTAGAATTGAAGTAACAGAACCTATTGATTTAAAAGAAAGTACATTAGAGATATATAATGAATTATTGCGTTACAGCATATTTATCAGAGATATAGTAGGTAAAAGTCAATGGGGCAAAGTTGCTCCAAAACTTTATCTACGCAGATTATTGATACCAACCTTTTTACTTACTCCAAGCAAAAGGGATAACATTGGATTAAGCAAAGATAAGTTTTTAAAGTTGTTAAGAAATCCGAAAGGTTTCACAAAGGATATGAAAAAGAAAGAACCAAGAAGAAAGAGGTTGCAACCAGATGAAAGATAGGGTTGTCTTTTTTAACCCGTAGAAGTAAGGGAAAAGTAAAAAGTAGGTAAAAGGGAAAATGATGAAAAAAACAGAGAATAAAGAAAGTTTTGAAGAAATCCTCCCTCCAATTGAGGAGTTAAAGTTAGATAATATTTCCTCCGATGCAACTATAATAGCACCGGCAGGATTTGAAGATAGATGTCTTTCATTTTTGGATAAACTTATTATTTCTAACAAGAAAGTTGCAAATGTTATTGGCGTTGAATATGAACCATTTAGTCTAAAAAATAGAAAGAAAGAATTTGAAAGTAAAGCCGAAAAGGTTTCTTTGAACAAGGTTGAATGGATAACTTATGATAGATTTAATCCTGAAAATTTTTATGGCGATTTTGAAAAGGCAAAAGGGCTTATTAATGAAACGGCTGATGTAATAATAGATGTATCTGGAATGTCAAAATACTTGATAGTCATTCTCTTAGACATCCTTAAAGACTTTGATAAAAATATAATTATCATTTACTCTGAAGCAGAAATTTACCATCCAACTAAAGAAGAATTTAAATCAAAAAAATCGAAAAAAAGAGGAAGTCCAGAGGTAATACCTACATTCTTAACAAAAGGAATTTATAGAATAACTCTGACAACATCGCTTTCCAGTATTGCTATGCAAAATGCGCCATTATTGTTGATTGCCTTTCCCAGTTTTAATTATAAAGAACTTACAGCACTACTGAATGAAATAACACCCCAATATCTCATTGAAATTGAAGGCAGGCCCCATGAACAACATAACTATTGGAGACGGGATGCTATTCGTGAGATTAATGAGAGGATTCCCGAGGATTTTATCTTTACTAAGATAGACAAAATAGAACATAGAGAATTGACCACTTTTAATTATATAGAAACTGTTTCGGTATTAGATGAAATCTACAAGAAATTTAGATATACACACAAATGTATAATTGCTCCTACAGGAAGTAAACTTCAATCAATAGGGGTTTTTTTCTTTAAGCAATTGCATCTTGAAGTTCAGATTGTTTATCCTGCCGCAGAGAAATTTACAAAGGGATATACGGAAGGATGTAGGTATATATGGATGATAAAATTTCCAAACTTTTGTAGTTATATAAAAAGTTTAGAAAACTACTCCAGAGCTAATCTAATTTCGTTAAAAGATTTGGTAACCGTTTAGTATTATGGAGAAATATTTGCTTTCATTTGGGCAAAATCAGCGGATTCCTTCTGCAAGACAACTTATTTACAAGGATAGGCGAGCAAATCCACTTGGAAAAATTCCTGATGATGTGTGGCAATTTTCAAGAATCTGTGGTACCTTTAAAGAACGGATAGGAGAACATCCATGTCAAATGCCTGAAGATTTATTAGAGCTAATAATAAAAACAAGTTCTAATGAGGGAGATTTAGTTTTAGACCCTTTTGGTGGCACAGGAACAACGGCAGCAGTTGCTAAAAGATTAAAACGGAATTACATAACGATGGAGATATCTACAGAAATATTATAATGTTATATTGAAGAGAGTGGATGGTAAAGTTGAAATAAGAAGAAATAAAAAGGTTGAGATAGAAAAGCAGGGAACATTATTTGATATCATATAATTTCGCTAACCAGTCGTTGCAGCGGACGGCGGGGGACTGTGCTGTGATTGAAAGTTTTGTAGTATCTCAAGAGGTAATCGTGCTTACAAAGTTTGGTGGCGATTCTCCCCGCCGCCGCTGAACTCATCGTTAGACTAATAAAAATAATCACACAGAGACACAAAGTCACAAAGGAATTGAATAAAACAATAAACCTTTGTGTTCTTTGTGGCTTTGTGTGAGAAAATAAAAAGGAGATATTTTAGGGTCAACCGTGAATGTGGAATGCACAATAATTCGGTGAGGCAGAGGAAAAGGAAAAGACAGCGAATCAAAGCTTTTGTCTAACCCTGCGTTGCAGTTGACGGCGGGGGACTGTGCCGTGGTCAGAGTTTTGTGGTCTCTCAAAGTTTTATCTTGCTATCAAACTTTTGTGGTAATTCTCCCCGCCGCACCTGAACTTTATCGTTAGGCTACTGAATGAGTGAGGATTATATTTATGAAAACGAGTATAGACCACCTTCCTGAGTATAAACGAGAGGAACTGGAAAATATTGTTGGAATCATTCGTGCCTCAGCAAAGGTTGAGATGATTATTCTTTTTGGAAGCTATGCCCGTGGAGACTTTGTGGAGTGTGATTTTCGATATGATGCTGAGGAGCAACACTTCACAAGTTATGAATCTGATTTTGACATCATGGTGATTGTGCGAGAAGAAAAAATTGTAGATGATTTCAAGATTTGGAACAAGGTTGAAAATCAAATTAGACGCAAGATCCGTACACCAGTAAACCTTATTAGGGAAGATATTGAGCATGTCAATGAACAACTCTCAGTTGGCAGATACTTCTATGCTGATGTTAAAAAGGAAGGTGTACTGCTTTACGATTCAAAACGATTCCAACTGGCAAGAGCAAGAAAACTTACCCCAGGAATAAGAAAGGCGTTGGCAGAGGAGGATCATAAACTTTGGTTTCCGAAAGCGAAGCAGTTTTTTGTGCATTATAAGCTTGACTTTGAAAAAGGTTGGAATAATTTAGGAGCCTTTAATCTCCATCAGACCACTGAAGCTCTATACAGCGGTACTTCCCTTGTCCTTACAAGCTACAAACCTAGAACACACGACTTAGAGAAATTAACAGAGCGGATGGAGAAGATCGATCTAAAGTTTTGTGAGATTTTCCCAAGAAAAGAAGGTGAAGAAAAGAGATTGTTTGAACTCCTCAAGAAAGCCTATGTTGATGCAAGATACAGCAAGAATTATAAAATAACAAAACAAGAACTTGAATACCTTGCTGAGCGAGTGAAAAAACTACGCAGATTATCATTGAAAAAATGTCGTGAGAAGTTTAAGCAATTTGAACAGGAAATTAAAAAAGCCTAACCCATCGTTAGGCACTACCCGTAAGTATCTCATAAACCCTCAGGTAGATGTTTCCGGTCTGCGCTGCAGCCCGGCGTTTCCTGAGTAGTAGCTGGACGAGGTCGATCCTACCTTCCATCACTACCATGAGATCGCTACCGTCCATCAGGAAAATCAAGCGTCGACCTGAGGAATGGGCGCGGACTCCATCCTCAGAGTAGCCGTTAATGGCAAGATAGAGCCCAAGGGTATTGTCCAGTTTTCGTGAGAGCTTGCCCGCCAAGGAGTCGAGATCCGAAGCACGCACGGGTTCTTTCTGCCACTTGGCCTCGAGCAAGTAGTCAGTGCCTTCGAACGTGAAGGCACCGTCAATCTGCTCTCCGATCACCTTAAAGGAGGCCTTGGGATCAAGATCAAAGAGCTCAAAAAGACGACGTAGGATATTCTCAAGCCGGTATCCCCGTGCCTGGGCGTCTTCAGAAGTGAGTAAGTCCAGGTAGGCGATGGTCAACTCTTCCAGCGCCTGCTGCACAGCATCACTCTTCACCCGACGCTCGTGGGCTTCCTGCCGGCGGCGTTCGATTTCCCGCTCCTCCTCCAGGAACTCGTCGAGGCCGCGGATCTGACCTCGGAGTGCATCGACTGCTGACTTTGCACCGGCGACCTTTTTTGCGCCGTCTTCCAGTCTCGCGAGGTGGCTGAAGTCCTCAATGCGCGAGACTTCAGTCATGAGTTTGAGAAGCTGCCTCTGGTAAACGTCCTCGTTTCTCGCAAGAAACTCGATCAACTGACCTACGATGTTCCACTTGTAGTCTCCCCAGTTGAGTCTCGACAGAATCGTTGAGTCGGTAAGCGCCTGGGTTAGGAAACTCTGAAGGTCGGACTTGTACCAGTAAACCTGCGTGAGTGCCTCCTTGAGGGCGTGGAGCGCCGCAGGAGCGATCCTCTTGCATGGGTATCTCTCAGCCATCGTTCATGCCCCCTCCGTGTGCCTAACGATTGAGTTCAGCGGCGGCGGGGAAAATTGCCACTAAACTTTATAAGCACGATTGCCTATTGAGATACTACAAAACTTTCAATTACGCCACAATCCCCCGCCGTCCTCTGCAACAACTGGTTAGCGAAATTATAATCTTCCTCCATCGCAATAGATAGATTTCCTTCGCATCTACTGAGGTTATAAGTCTTCAAAGAAGATATTTATCCCATCCTTTACTTTGTCATAATAGATGATATGTACCCCGATAATTTCTGGTAACATTTGCTTTGATTCGTAGGTTTGGGGGGTTTGATGCTTATGGGAACTTCATCTATATAACCATCTATTCCCTTTGCTTCATCCTCAGGGTCAGACATTCTGTATGCTTTCCCTAAGGTTTCGGCAACGCGTTTCATTATAGCCTCTTGGAATTTAAGACCGACAAATGTCTTCACAATTACTAAGTCCTTAACCCAGTCCTCAATCATTTGGGCATCAATGAGGCTAATAACCTCTTTGAAGTTTTCCATCATCTGCAGAATTTTCATCTTCGCTTTTTCGATAGCCTCAGGGTATTTATTCAAGTACCATTTTTCCCATTCTTCAAGTTTTTTACCTTTGAATTCCTTAATCAGTTCACTCATTTGCCCAACAACTTCGGGCCTGGTTCCCTGGGCATTTTGATTCGCCAAATTGATAAGTTGGGTAGCGTATTTCGGAAATGAAACAACTTCCGCATCAAGCAGTTGCGTAATATCAATTCTATAAAGTTTTTGCCTTTTTGTCAACACGAATGCACACGAATAAGAAGCAAATATTCCCCCTTAATAAAGGGAGTTAGGTGGTTGTTGACCCATAGGCGTTAAAATATAAGGCTTATTAAAGAGGCAAAAATTAACTAAAATTGATATAACTTCCTCATTTTTAATTTTGATTTTCTTCATGAATGTTTTCGTCCTCCAATAGCCGCCTTAAACCTTTCATAGTATCGGAACGGAAAAGTTTCATCGAGCCGCACTAAATTCGTTCGCAAAAATGGAGATTAATGAAAGTTTTATTTTTAAGATACAAATAAGAGACTAAATGACTGGCTTCATCGTATTTGATCTGGTCAAATTTAAGGTAAATGCTTTGCCCTTTTAGTTTATCCCATAACCAGTTAATAGCTTCATTCTCTCTACCCGATACTGCCTTAATACCTATCAATCTCACAATAAGATCATTCGTAAGCTCCATCTCATTCGGGGTAATCACACGCCTCACGCGTAGATATTCTTCTTTTCCATTGCTATTAATGTCAATTTTCGAGCCGAAGGTCATCTTTCTGGGGTCAATCTTTTTATCAAATTGGACTGTATCATGGAATATGTAGGGTAATGTTTGTATTTGCTGTCGATAATCTATCTCCTTCCGTTCTGGTTTAACAATCTCAATAATGCTTTTATCAAAGATATCTCTTTGCTCGATACCCAATTTCTTTCTAATGATGGGTAAAAAAGACTCATTTATTTCATAACCTATCGAGTTTCTATGAAGTTTTTTTGCAGTGAGAGAAGTTGTACCACTGCCCAGGAAAGGGTCAAGTACGGTTTCTCCAACAAAACTAAACATTTTAATCAATCGTCTGGGAAGTTCCTCAGGAAACATAGCCAGATGATGATCCTGTTTTTCACCAGGAAAATTCCAATGTCCGGCGAAATATTCGTTCCATTCTTCTACGGATAGGATAGATTGTTCCTTTGCTGTTTTATTGATTTTTGGAGAGCATCCTGGCTTCTTAAATAGTAGAATAAACTCATAATCAATCTTAACAATACCATTCCGTGGATAAGGATATGAACCCATAATGGTGGCACCGCCTGTGGTATTGCAGGTTGTTACTTTTTGCCAAATGATGGCTCCCATATAATCAAACCCGGTGGACTCGCAAAATTTGATAATTTCGGTTCTTATGGGAATTACCTTGTATCGGCCATAATAAACGGCTCTTGCGAATTGGTCTCCGATATTGATACACAATCGACACCCCGTGTGTAGTGTCCGATAGCACTCCTTCCAGACTAAGTTCAGATTGTTGATGTATTCTTCATATGTATCATGGAAGCCAATCTGGTGAATATTGTCGTAGTCCTTAAGTTGCCAATATGGGGGTGAGGTTATAATAAGGTGGACAGAATCATTACTCACCTCCTGCATAGATCTTGAATCGGCAATTATAATTTTATGTCGTGTCATATCTTGCATATCCACTTACCCCTTCTTTTGTTTGTCATCAATCGGGTAGCTAACAACTGAGTTCAGCGGCGGCGGGGAGAATCGCCACCAAACTTTGTAAGCACGATTACCTATTGAAATACTATAAAACTTTCAATCACGGCACAGCCCCCGCCGTCCGCTGCAACGATTTGTTAGACTACTTCAGACCTAAATATTTTCTAATATGTTTTGCTAAGTCATTATCAATTTCGGTGTGTCTTGGAACAGGTTGTTTCTTACCAGTCGCAGGATTCATATAGAGATCATGGTTAGCTCCTGGTCTTAAGAAAATACAACCATCTTTTATAAGTTGACGAACAAATTCTTTTCGTTTCATATAGCCATAGCCACTTCTTTTATCTGATGTTCTTCTGGAACTTCATCCATAGCCATCAGAAGGTACGCATCTTTAATATTTTCTTCTAATTCCTCAATAGTCTCTCCTTGCGTCATGACTTCTGGATGTTCAAGAAGTTTACCAAGCCAAAACTTTTCTCCTTTCCAATAAATCATGGTGGTTTTCGTTTTCATGATTATTCCTCCTGCAAATATTTTATTAACAAAGTCTAACGATAAAGTTCAGGTGGGGCGGGGAGAATTACCACAAAAGTTTGATAGCAAGATAAAACTTTGAGAGACCACAAAACTCTGACCACGGCACAGTCCCCCGCCGTCAACTGCAACGCAGGGTTAGACAAAAGCTCTGATTCGCTG
>JBFLYA010000094.1 GCA_040757115.1 bacterium
TAATAGTCAAGAGTTTTTTATCTATCACTATAAGATTTTGACCCTACCAAAGACTTTCACTTTGTAACTTGTTCTAACTTATTAAAATATAAGAAGTTTCTTTCCTAAGGATACCAAAATTTTACCCAAAATATCCATTTTTGCATGAACTTGGGTTAAGCCTAATTTCTCTAATCGGAGACTAATTTTGTTATATCCTTAAGAATCACATTGGGTTTAAAGATGCCATTTGCTTGTTGGGCCTCCTCGAATGTAGTAACACCTGTAAGAACTAAAACTGTTCGCGCCCCTATGCGATTCCCTGCCAAGATATCAGTTTGCAAAGTGTCACCTACCAATATCACTTCACCAGTGTCTTTTCTACCATTCAATATCAATTCTAATGTAAAAATTTCCGGTTTGCCCAGTATAATTGGTGAACAACCTGTGGCAGATTGTATTGCAGATACTAAAGTCCCTGCCCCTGGCAAAAAGAGGTTTTCTTTAGGAGATAGAAAATCATTATTAGTGGCAATAAAATTTGCACCCGAAAGAATTAATTGTTGGGCACTCACTAATTTTTTATAGTTAAATGTCTTATCTAATCCTACTATTACATAATCAACCTTTTTTTTACAATCTGAATTCTCAATGATTTCGACACAAACATTTTTTAATTCCTCTTTAAGTCCCTTTCCACCGATTACAAAAGCGCTTGTATTTAAAATGTTATTTCGCTCAAAGTAAATCGCAGTAGCATATGCAGCGGTCATGATCTCTTCAATAACACATTGAACGCCCATTCTTTTTAGAAAAGCTACATAACCTTCTCTTGTCTTCGAGGTATCATTAGTTAGAAAGAATAGATTATGTCCTCTTTCCCTTAGAATTTTTAATGTCTCTGGGGCCCCGTCAATTACCTTTTTACCACGATAAATAACCCCATCTAAATCAAAGATATATATTGCCATAATTCCCTTGAACAATTAAAGTGAGCATAGAGTAGCTCCTTCTGATGTTTTCTGCACATTCCTTTTATAGACTGATAAGAAACCTCTTCTTATCCTCATTTTCGGTCTATAATTCTTAAGCCTCTCTCTAATTATGGATTCCTCCACTTCAAGGTTAATGCTTTTATTTCTTATGTCTATCTTTATCATATCACCGTTCTTGATGATTCCTATAGCACCTTTTTCTGCTGCCTCGGGACAAATATGTCCTATTGCCAGGCCTTTCGTAGCGCCGGAAAATCTCCCGTCGGTTACAACCGCCATGTGCTGATCAAATCCCTTGGCACATAAAGCAGCGGTAACCCCTAACATCTCTCTCATGCCAGGCCCACCTTTTGGTCCCTCATTTCTGACAACCACCACTTCTTTCCTGGGTTCTTTTAAGGTATAAAGATATCTTACAGCTTCCTCTTCAGATTCAAAAACTTTTGCCTTTGCTTTAAAAATCAGCATACTTTCACTGACCGCACTCTTTTTTACAACAGCGCCACATTCTGCTATATTCCCTTTAAGCACAACAATTCCACCATCTTTTGTAATAAGGTCATCTATGTTCCTTATCACTCTTCTATTTTTGATTTCGGCTTTTTTTATATGGGAATCGATGGTTATACCATCTACTGTCATAACCCCTTTGTTAACTAACGGGCCAAGTGCCTTTAAAATCGCCGGGACCCCGCCAGCCCTTTCCAAATTACTCAAAGTATATACACCACTTGGCGTTAATGAGCAGAGATATGGAGTATTTTCACTCAATTTATCAAAATCCTCCAAATCAATACTAATGCCGTTTTCTTTTGCTATTGCTGTCAGGTGCAAAATCGCATTCGTGGAACCTCCAGTAGATAAAATAACTCTTATAGAATTTTCTATAGATTCTTTTTTTACTATTTTCTTTGGGGTAATATTTCTCTTCAGCAGATACATGATTTTGCTTCCACTTTCAAAAGCATATTTCAGCCGTCTTTTACTCGTTGCAAGTGGCGTGCTACCTCCTGACAAGATCATTCCCATCGCTTCTGCCGCTAATGCCATCGTATTAGCTGTAGCCATGTGTGAACATGACCCCGGGGCAGGACATACAGACTTCTCAAATACCTTTAATTCTTCCTTTGTAATTTCTTTATTAAAATAACGCCAAGCCATTTCATATGCATCTCCACTGCAAAGATTTCTTTTCTCACCAAAAACCCCTGCTTTCATTGGACCGCCATTTAGTAAAATGGCAGGGATATCGAGTCTCATTGCTGCCATCAACATTCCTGGGATAGCCTTATCACAAGAGGCGACCATAACCATTGCGTCGAAACCGTGGGCACGGATCATAATCTCTACACTTGCAGCTATAACCTCTCTGCTTGGTAAGGAATACCTCATACCATTATGCATCATCGCGATCCCATCACATATTCCAATAGTATTAAATTCAAGAGGAGTTCCTCCTAAATCGATAATTCCTTTCTTTATGAATTTGGCTAACCTTCTTAAATGGACATGACCAGGGTTGACTTCGCTCCATGAGTTGGCTATAGCTATTAAAGGCCTTCTAATTTGATCTTCAGTTAAACCTGTTGCCATTAATAAGGCTCTATGAGCAACTCGTTCTATCCCTCCAAATACTGCGTCGCTGTTTTTTTTATAATTCTTTACTCTCATTTTCTTCACCCTAATTCATCCGTTAATTACCTGGAATAGATCCGTGATCTACCTCGTATCACCTAAAATAACGCACGGAGTTCCATCCAGACCGATAAAGAGAGGATAAACATGTACGGTATGTATCTTTTCGATGTAATAGGATAATCTCATATCTTCAATGATATATATAGGCGCTTTACTATCACGGGCAAGCAATATTTCATGGACTCTGTGGTTTTCCTCAGGGTAAAGGGAACTCCCTATGGAGATCGTATCTATTCCGACAGATTTCAAAGCAGGAAAGGTTTTCTTTAAGTACTGTGCAGCATCCTCCGATATGCCTGGATTCTTCTTAATGTACTTTTCTGGATCTGAAAATCGATGTTCACCAAATCCTGTTCTGATCAAAAGTAGGTCGCATTTTTTGATTTCACTTTCATATCTCTTCAAATGCTTTCTTTCAATGATTTGTCTCTCTTTTACAGTAATATCAAGAAAGGCAACTTCATAGTAGGAGAATTCTTCAATGGCTTCTTTGGTATCTCGTTCTTCATATACATGGAGAGGATAATCAATATGGGTTCCTGTATGGGTGTTCAGCGTTAAACCATAAATGTTCTTTCTATCTCCCTTTTGTATACTGCGAACTGTATGTATAGATAGTCTTTTCAGTGAGGGATATACAGGCGTATTTTTATATATCGGATAAGAAAGTTTTACGAGCATGACTCTGTCCTTTTCTTCATAAAAGCCTCAAACCTGTTCATTGTCTCATTGAGATACTTTTCTTCTAACAAGAAACTCATTCGAAAATACCCTTCTCCCTTTTCTCCAAATGCATTTCCTGGAACGACCACAATTCCTGCTTCTTTAAGCAGAACTTGTGAAAATTCCCTTGACGAGGAAAATCCCATAGGTACTTTTGCCCAAATATAAAACCCTCCTTCACTTTCAAAAAAATCAATCCCCATTCGTCTTAACCTATCATTTACCAGATTCCTTCGTTTGTTATATATATCCAGATGTTTCTCTATGTAGTCATCACATCTCAATAGTACTTCGGCGCCAGCATACTGAATTGGTAAAAATATTCCGTCATCGATATATGCTTTGACCCTTTGGAGTCCTAATATTATCTCTTGATTCCCGACAATAAATCCTAATCTCCATCCAGTCATACTATAGCTTTTGGAAAGTGAATGGAACTCTACACAAAATTCTTTTGTATCATTGAATTGTAAGGGAGATATCCTTTCTCTTACAAATGTAATTTCCGAATAAACATTATCATAGCAGATGATAAGATTATGCTCTCTCGCAAATTCTAAACAGGTTTCCAATCGATCTTTCCGTATTAAAGCACCTGTGGGATTATGAGGATAATTAAGAATCATTAATTTTGCTTTTCTGGCGACATCATGAGGAATGTCTTCTGGACATGGTTGAAAGTGTTTATCAAGTGGCATCAGATACTGCTGTCCACCCGATAGAATAACTCCTGCATGGTACATCGGATGAGCTATCTCTGGTAGAATTACAATTTCATCTTCTTCAACTAATATTATCATAAGATGTATGATACCTTCTTTCGAACCAAGTAAAGGGGTTATTTCACTCTGAGGATCAAGTATTATATTGAATCTTTTGTGATACCACTGTGCGATTGCCTCTCTTAAGAGCAAAAGCCCATTGCCGAGAGCATAGCGATGATTCTCTTTAATTTCAACCTGTTCTTGCAACTTCCTTACTGCTTCCTCAGGTGCTGCAAAATCAGGATCACCCAATGATAGATCATAGGTTGGAATTTTCATAATTTCCATTGTACTCTTCTGATTTTTTAATTCGATGAAGGGATATTCTTGCAATCTGTCATAACGTCTGTTGAATTTTATCATGATACCTTTCTCCTTTATAATTCATTAGCATATTCCGAAAATACGTTCTTTGTCTCTGATTTTTTTTACCGCGTATTTATATTTTTTTTGAATATGCTTATCTACCCACTCATATAAATCCTTATCATCCCTCTTTCCCCACCCCATCCTCACATTGTATGGTTTAATAAAATGATAATTGTTTAAGATATCTGCAAGTAATCCCTCAATCAATCGGATTTCCTTTAAATCATTGGTGAATGAGCTTTTCTTAGTAGCCATTTTTAAAATATCCAAAAGTATTTTTTCTCTTATCATCGCGATTCCCGAGAAATCCTGTTTCCCTCTCAATATCATCAGAAGTTGCTCATCATTGATTTTGAGATTAAGAGGACCATTAATTATTTTTGATTTTTCGGTCTCAATGATATCCATGTAGCTACACAGATTCATTTCACTCTCTTGTAAAACAATTGGGAGATTGGCCCTTCTTAAAAAGAACTTAATGAAGTTTTCAATATAATCAATAACTTTATTTATTAGTTCACCTTGTTCATTAGTAGTCGTAGGAATGTGAAAAATTTCGCTTAACCTTTGTAGCTTCTGGACGGCACTCGTGGATTCTTGCACTAAGAAACGAAGGGTGCTGGGGAGTAATATGGCAACCATGTTCCCATGCATTATTTTGTATTTGTTGCAAAGATGCACTAAACTGTGTGCGAGTCCTAATCCACCCTTTTCATATGTAACATTAAAGTTAGAAATTGCATGAAGATAGCCTGCGATACTTAACTCCCACAAAATATTTTCATTTATGTTTCCTTCTAAGTACGATGGCAAATTTTTATCAAAGAGTCTGATGGCTTCCAACGACAAAAGGTCATTGAATGTATTTGAATTGGGGTTCACGAATGTTTCTATTGACTGGCAAAATCCATCAAGTCCGGTTATGGTTGCCTGCCTTACAGAGACTGACGAGAGAAAAAGAGGGTCAATGAGCACAAAAGGGACTTTTAGTCCTCTAACACTTGTCTTAATATCACCATTACCAATATATACAGCACAATCATTTCCCTCAGATCCTGAGCTCACAATGGTCGGCACAGCAATCATCTGTATTCTCTTTTCACTATTGAATGGTTGTTTATCTATTAAATAGTCTTCAATCTCACCCTCTTGAAGAGCAAGAGATGCTGTACACTTAGCCACGTCGATAACCGTTCCTCCACCTAACGCAATCAAGACATCCACCGCCTCTCTGCATATTATATCAGTGAGTTCTTTTATTGCAGTAATTGAAGGTTCTTGAATTTTATTAAAGTAAATAAACTTATTATTTAAATTATTAAGTGATCTTCTGATCATTGGTAAATATGTATTTGAGAAATGAATATCTTTATATGTTGCAATAAGAATAGATTTTGCTGTCTTAATCTCAGGAATAATATCAGCCATACGCAATAGAATATTATTTCCGATGAATGCTCTTCCCAAAAATCGGACGTGTTTCTTTATTTCCTCCGTGAAAAGTATTTCTCCTGTTACCGAATCAATATCAAACAGTGATTTAAACCCATTTACTAAATCTTTCATCCTTTTTTTCCTTGGTATATTTACTCTGTTTACTTTAGATTGCACCTTCACTCTTTAGAAGTTTGTGAAGTGATTCTATAAAGAATATGATGCTAAAAATAATTAATATCACCGATAAAATGATAACCAGAACTTTATATTTCTTTTGGATAATTCTGCTGAATTTGTCTTTTGTAATCAAATACACAATTGTTCCAAATATGGAGAACAGAGCACTCAGAAAACCTAGCTCAAAGGATACTACATATCCTTGTCCCCTTTGTTTTAACTCCCACAGGGTCTTCAGACCTATTGTGCTCGTCCACACGACGGCATAGGGGTTAAAAATAGTGATGTAAAAACCCTTCCACATTGTGCTTTCAAAAGACTTTTTTTCGTCTGAATTGTTGAACGGATACTTTGATTTTCTAATCCCTTCCATTCCTATAAGGAGCAACAGGACCGAACTGACGAAACCTAACGAAATTATAAAATGTTTGTTTCCTATATTTTGGATACCCAGCGTTAAAATAATTCCCATTATAATGATTGCACCTGTTGTACCTACTATGAATTTGATTCCTGATCTTCTTCCTTTGTGAATTGTTTCAGCTACTAACAGTGCCATATGGGGACCCGGCATTAGAAATATGGGTGCCCCCAGGAGATACCCTTTTATATAAACTATAATTAATGCCTTATATGATATTTCCATTTGCAACAGTTCCAATATGGTTCCATGGAAAATGTCGAGGTGGCATTTGATTGTCCTTTATCCTCTCAGAAATATCCACCGTATTGAATTTATATATCCACTTTACCTTCACAATATCGATGCGCATATGATTGGGATATAATGAAAAAATATTTTTCTCAATATAGTCAAGCAATATACTTTCATTGCGGGTGTGTGCTGCCAGCACAAAATTATAATTGTTGCCTTCTAAAGATACAACTACGCAAAACAAGTCTAGGTTCAATAAATGTGTTTTGATTTTTTTCTGCACTTCCTCCGAAACAAAATCACATATTTTAATGTAAAGTTGAAACCGTTCGGTACCACTCTCGTCCTTTATAATCACTGTAGGACTAATTATCTTCTTTTTTATAAGTAAATACAATAATACTTTTACCCTCAGTTTTGATAAGTTGGTCTCTTTCGATAGGCGGTGTACAGATGGTATAGGATTATTGCCAAGTGCCTCTATTAATTTTTTTTCATTCTCACTCAAGTGATAAGTCTTGCATCTTTTTTTGTAGTATTCTATTTTCCTATGTGATAATTTAGGCGGGTCATAGCTTCTTATAAAAAGACTATCTCCCGTATCATTCTCGCTGAAGTAATAACGTACTGCCCCATGATATTTAGGAGAATCAAACCTTCCTGCCTCTTTAAATATCATATCCACTCTGTCATATATAATTTTCTCAACAAGAGAACTTTCTTTTAGCAAACAGAATATAGGATTCTCCTCAATTGGCTCATTGTGTCCAAATATTCCCACACTAAGTTGAAATTGACTATAATTTTCATAGACATAGAGTGTTAGATGACTCTCAGATAATCTCTTTATTAACTGTACTATCGCTGTTTTCTCATTTTCAGTGGAAACATCCTTTATGATGATTAATGTTGCATAGATTTGATAGGGAAGGACATTCCAATTAATATGCACAATCGGCAAAAGATATCGTTTCTGAAATAGGTTCTTTATACGCTGTTTTGTCTCAGAGATATTCAAACCTATCTTTTTCGACAGTTTCTCAGGCCTTATGTAAAGGCATGATTTTAGATGTATGGCAATATCAACATCCTTCTTATCTAAATTTATCCAAAGTAAGTTATCCTGTATTGTAATATTAACATCCTTCTTATCTAAAAATAAGTCATCCATATTATATCCTTATATCTTATTGATGGGGTCTACTGCGATTAATGGTCCGGCATTTTCTATACATCTCAATATAATAAAACAGCCATCCTATACCCATAACTGCAGTCCAGAAGGCTGCCATTTTAATGACTGTATAATATAATCCAATAAGTATTATGAGATAAACCAGCATACTAATTACTCCCATTATACGCATAAGTTTTAATATATTTCTTGTGTTCTTAGGAAATATGTTACTCAACTCCTCTTCCCTTATCTTGAAAGGCATATAGCTAGTCACCAGCAGACCAAAACTATATGAGAAATTGGCATAAAAACCCAAGACAGGATTAGTAATAAATATTAATATAAGGAAGGCAATAGTATATACAATAACAAGTTGTACCACTGGGGTGGAAAATGTTCGAGATACGTAAGTCAGCCCTTTTACTTTATTGAAAAAGCCATCTATTGATACTGCATACCCGTGCCTTGCAGAGCGGAATCCTAACATGAACATATTATCGAAGACAGCAACAAACAAGAGGAATGTAATAAATGCATATACTGATGCCGGCATATAGATTGAGAGAGCATCAATAGCGGTGAAATCTTTGTTTATCCCGACTTTGATATATATATATTGCCAAGGAACCGCATTATAAAGAACATAACTGACTATGATATAGAAAATAGTGGCAAGGGTTAATGCAATGATGATTACTTTCCAAATCTTTCTCCTTACTTCAGTATGTATTTCTGCTCCAGCATTCTGAGTGAATGTAACACCTCCGTAGCTAAACATCAGGATAGCTATTCCCATCAAAAGTCCCTTCCAGGTAATCGGAGGATAATTTGAATTTTCGAGGATTTTTATAAGTGATTCCTGACTTTCTATTGTGCTAAGGAAGTCGTTATAATTATGCCCGATAGCATAATAGGTAAATAAAAGTAGCAAAACAAGTGTTATTCCTGAAGTAATCAGAGTTGCTTTTCCCTCCATTCCCGTATAATTTACGAAGAAACTTATTCCCATCAGAATTGTTGAGACAACCAGTAAATTATCAATGATGAAGTTTGAAAGTTCAAGAAATCCCATAAGTTTGAACAACTGGGCTAAAATGACCGTGCCTGTGATTGCAGCGCCCTGTAACTGCATAGGAATTACAAACCAATATCCCCATGTGTTAATAGCTCCCCAGAAGGGGCTTACCTTTCGTGTCAAATAAGTATAGTCTCCTCCATAGCTCGGCCAAATTGATGATGAAACTCCCGCAATAAATGCTGAAAAAAATGCAGGGATGGCACCAATTATAAGTGCCAAATATACAAAATTCCCTATAGTTTCTTTCTGTAATTTACCCAATACCTGAACAGAGATAATAAATATCCCCAGTCCAACACATACTGAAAAAGACATTGAGATTAATTCAAGAAAACTATACTTTGGGGTTTTAATATCACTCATATGGACACTCCTTTTCTCTGGAAGTTATCATTCCTTTTGTTTCTTCCTTAAGTCTACAATTCTGTTTCCTTTTAATGACCCTTCTATTATATCGGTAGATATGTCATCCTTATCTTTTACGATTACTTCTGGAGTTATTTCTGTCAATGATTTGACTTCATTTTTAATATTTCTGATTAGTTCGTTATGATCTTTTTCTTTACTCGCTATTTCAATCAACAATTTATCTAATGAATAAATATCCTTTTCGTTCTGTTTTGTAATGACAATTCGAAATTCTTGCAAATAGCTTGTTGAATTAAGAAAATCTAATAAAGAATTCAAATTTATTGTAGTCCCTTTGATTTTCGTAATATTGAGTGATCTACAATATTCATCACTTCTTCCCAATGGCCCAAGAATTCGAGGGAGCGTTAATTCGCAGTGAGGACATTTTCTATATGATATCCCTCCTTCTGCTTGATCCCCGATTAAATAGCGTAGTAAGATAGTTCCATGACCATCGAGATGAGTAAAAGCTATGTCCCCCCCTTTTTCCCATCCTATATTTTTTCCTGTTTTAGGGTCGACACATTCCCAAAAAATAACCTCAGGATTAGCATGGTAGCCGCTATATGGCGCACATTCCATTGCGACTAGCTTAGTTTCCACTACGCCATAACCATCCCTCACACATTTTTTCTCTTTTCCACCAAGTTGTTCCACCATTTCCTCTATTTTCTGTCTTAAGCCATCAGATAATCTTTCCCCCCCAGTGATAATTCCCTTTAACTGCTTGAATTTTACTCCTTGTTCTAAAGCTTTAGAAAGGAAGTAATTTATATAACTAGTTGTGCCGGCCAACCAGTTACATTCAAATTTCTCTGAAAGTTCTATTTGGCGTTTAGTCCCCAGAACAGATCCTGTGTGCACGCCGGTAAGACCCATCTCTTCAGTAGCAAAATATACAATCCAGAAGGCAAGATGAGGTGCATAGGGAAACAATGAAATAAATTTATCTTCTAAGGAAACACCGGCGATCTGGGCATTCTTTGCATAAATCTGCTTGAATATTGTCAGATCATACTTCGTAAAAAAAATTGGTGTTGAATTACTGGTCCTTCCAGATGTTGCAGTAAAAAAGGAGGGACGATATTTAGATTGAAGAAGGGATTTCACCTTTGTTTTCCCCATGAGTATCCATTTTATCTTTGTTGGAAAATGGAGGCTCGATTTTATTGTTTTTTCTGAAGGTTGGAGAATAAAAGATCTTGGGGAATTAATAAGATCCTCTTTTGTCGTAAAGGGAAGCATTTCAAGATCATTTATAGATCGTATACTGTAAGGATTTATTTTCATTTTTTTGAACATTTCCTTATAGAACGGATGAAAATGAACAATTTTATTTTGGACCATATCTTGCAGTTTATAATTCTGTAACCTAATTACTTCTTCTTTAGATTTAAATTTGTACATTGCCTTTGCTCTCTCGAAGTTATGGCTCTTATCATAGCAGCCATTTTGTATTTCGTCTCATTAAATTCATCCAACGGGTTGGAAGCACCTACAATGCCTGCACCGGACCTGATATAGTAATTGTTTGGACTCTCTGAAAAAATGCATCTTATAGCAATAGGAAATTCACCTTGCCCTTCTGAATTAAAATATCCTACTACTCCAGCATACAAATCACGTGGAGTATCTT
This sequence comes from bacterium, assembly GCA_040757115.1. Lineage (NCBI taxonomy): Bacteria > bacterium. The sequence continues at coordinate 11,100 of JBFLYA010000094.1, forward strand.
CTATTTTATTTATATACTTTATTGCAATGTCCTTTGGCACGCCTGAAACAGTAATAGCAGGGAAAAGTATTTGTAGTGCATCAAAAATATCTTTTCCTTTTTGATATATTCCTGAGATTTGCGAAAAAATATGTCTAACACTTTTATACTCCTTAATTTCCATGAATCGTTTCACATTTACTTTTTCGGGGACACAAAACATTTTCATCTCTCTGTACGCAGCCATTACTGAAATTGCATGTTCGAATATTTCCTTTTCATTAGTAAGAAGTTCATTCCTAAGATGTAAATCCCTAATTGGATTGGAACTCCTCTGTTTTGTGCCTGCAAGGACATTTGTAAAGACTTGTTTTGAATCAGATGACAATAATATTTCAGGACTGCAGCCGATTATTTTTATATTTGAATATTCTAACAAGAAATTCGTTAATGAGTTATTAAACTGCTTATAATAAAAATATAGTTCTATAGGCTTTAATTGTATTTCAAAATGCCTTATTCGCGAAATGATTATCTTTTTTAAAATATTTTTTTCAATCAAATTTTGACAAGAGTATATTTTCCTGATAAAATCATCTTTTCCTTCCTCATCATTTATATCACATTCAACAACTTTTACGATCTCCTGCTTTTCACGTGAACTATCCACTAGATAGTCGGCATAATATTCAGGATTGTCGCTTATTATTTGACAATAGTTAGTGTAGAAAAGCATCTGCACACCAGGCTGAATAAATTCTATTAACGGCAAAGTGTTGGTTTTCGTGTAATCGTAATAATATTTCGATAGATCAAAAGAAATATATCCAAACAGTTTCAACTCATTACCTAATTTCTTTAGTATATGTCTAAATTCGCTGTAGGGAGATTCCGATGGCATTTCTTCTATTGTTATATCATATCTTTTTAAGTGCCATTTATCATTTTGTAACTTTATTGTGTACGTCGGTATAGATCCTACGACAGACACATTATTATTCTCATAAATAAACGAATATTCTCCTCCTAATGAGTGTTCCTGCAATTTTTCATATGTTTTTATAGGGTCAAAGTACCCACCAATTGTAATCGTTTTCATTATTATATTCCTTTACAGTTTGTTTCATTTTCTTTTCATTTAAACTTAATTAATCCAAGGATATAACTTCCATATAAAATTGTTGATGCAACGATATTTGTCGATAAAGTCTTCCATCCCATGAATGACGATGGGAATACCACAGTTTTAATCGCAGAGGGAAGACTAATTAACAGGCTTATAATCACTAATAATACATAATAAGGAGATAACCATTTTAGATATGCTGGTATTATTGCGATTAAATATCCTGCCGATAGAAAAAATACCCCGACCAGTGATGCTCTTTTTATACCAATGTTGACTGCAAAAGTATTAATGTTTAATTGCTTATCTGAGTCATAATCCTTAATACAACCAAATATATGCACACCTGTGTGATAGAAAATTGTTGATAAAATGATTAGGAGATGTAATTTCGTTACATGATTTGCACCCAAACTGCCCATTAAATATGACGAGGATATGAGGCTCGCAAAAAAGAGGCTTCCCCATAATGACATAAACTTGAAATATTTATTATAGATTTGAGTGAAAAAGCATATAGTAATAGCTACCACAAAACACCATATGTTTAAATAATAAGCAATAAAAAAGGATAGCAAATAAATTATTATCGTAAGTATCATAGATTCCTTAATACTTATTGCTCCCCGAGCAATTGGGAAGTTCTCTTTAATGGCACCAATATCATATGCACCGTCCTTTGCAATAGATATGGCCTTTCGGTCAATCTGCACATCCAAAATCTGATTAGTTACCATTCCACCCCACCATAGAAGTAAGATAACAATTGTGGACAGGAGAATTTTATTGAAGTCATAATCTCCCATATCATGTATTCCTATCAGAGTTCCCGTGAGAGATGCTACCATTGGGTATGTTGAATACCTTATCCTTAGTAAATCTTTATAGACGTATAATCTCCTCATCATCTCTTTCCCTCTTCAATATAGTATGTCTCTATGTATCATTGCCTAATATTCCTGTTCTTGATCATTGCTTCATTTTTCGTTTAATAAAGTCCTTAATCTTATGCCTCCAAGATGCTGTTGTGTCAGATTTTTGAGAACAGATTTTGCATTCCATACCATTAATTTCAACCCGAATTAGGGGCGTTCTTGCTATATTAAATAGGGCATTAAAAATGTCTTTTTGATAAAGCATCCCTGATAAGCAATCTTCTTCAACTACTGGAAAGTTATAAAGTCCTGTTTTTATAACAAGGTCAACTACATCTATCAAACTCATTGTTGGTGTTACGGTGACAGGTTTTGTCATAAACTCTTCTACGAATATCTCATCAAGCCAGTAAGCAATCTCGTGTTTGCTTAAAGTGGTTGCAATAGACGGAAGAGCTCGCGCAATGTTTCCTCTTGTTACCACACCAACAAGTTTACCATTACTGGTGACCGGGAGTATCTTTATTTCTTGCATTTGAAATGTTCTTTCGGCTTCACGAATTGAAGTCTTTTTACTCACAGAGTTGCATTTACTCATAATTTCACTCACTATCATAACGCAGCACCTTTAAGGGTTAGATAAATTTTATTACTCATCATATCACCTAATTTGAATTTTAGCCTCCCATTATAGATGTTGTTAATAAAAGCATTTCACTCGCACCTATTTGTTCATCCTACGATATTCAATAGGTGAATATTTTACTCTTTCTTTAAATCTTCTAGTAAAACTGCTCCAGTGTGAATAACCAACTTCATAGGCTATCTGGTCGATTGTTAAATTAGTATTTTTTAATAACTTTTTTGCATATTCCATTTTTATTTCTATACACAAATGGTTGAAACTTTTACTATTATTTTTCTTAAATGTCCTGCTTAGATGTCTTAGACTTAATCCCACTTTATTGGCTATCTCGTATAACCTATACTTACCATTGCTTGTCTTAAGTAATTCTTTTGCCTTCTCTATTCGATTATCTAAATCTAATGGATATTTGCTACATAGCATAACATCGTGCACCCTATTTTAATACAAATTTATAGCAGGACATCGTGCACTCTCACCCCATGGGGTGAGCGAAATTCTAATCCTCAAAAATAGCAGGACATCGTGCACCT
>JBFLYA010000095.1 GCA_040757115.1 bacterium
ATAGCATCCTTAATATTTTCCAAAGATTCTTTTTCAGTTTGTCCTTGTGACCAACAACCTGGCAAACCAGGTACCCACACAGAATAACCCTCATCAGTTTTTTTAAGATTAACTTTGTATTTCATAATTTTATCTTCCTCCTTCCTTGTAACCGTTCAGCCACAGAGGCACAGAGTTCACAGAGAATTAAGGAAAGTAGCCACAAATGGACACGATTAACCTCTGACATCCCATAAATGTAGGGCGAACCTTATTGCTTTTTCATAAATAGGTTCCTCTTTTGGGGAGAGCGATAGCAAGAAGAACTTTAATGTAAATATCAAAATGCAAATATCAAAATTACAATGCAAAATGCAAAAATACTTGTAAATTAACAAAGTAGCTGGAGAATATTTTGATTTTTGATTTGTAATTTTACATTTTGATGTTTGATTTTTAATTTATTTTATGGTATTCCAGAAAAGTGGAAGTTAATTTTGCAAAAACCATTAGGTTCGCTTTCCTGCTTGCCAGAAGCGAGGCTAAAGCCTCACACTACAAATCTCTTTATTATTTGTTCATTCGTGGTTATATATTCGCTCTGTGTTCTCTGTGACTCTGTGGCTATATCCCTGAACGGTTACCGATATTTTTTGCTAAGGTCAAAGGCCTGGGGATAATCTTCTTAATGTGATTATGTCTGATTGTAATCGTGATTGTTGATAAAACGGTGTATTAGTCCCTTTTGATTTACTTCTGCCTGCCTCGGTAATTACATAGACGCCCATAGATACACTATTTACTGGAGTAGTTTCATTTCCTGCACTATCCCAATACTTAAATTGTAATCCTGAAGTTCCTAACATAATATTAGAGGCAACTATTGCGGTCGTCATACTTCCTGCATAAAAACAAGTCCAGCTACCGTTTAGTGGGTTATTATCCCTGGTATTTAATGCCTCATATTTTTCTTCTCGCAGTTCATTACATTTTTCCACACCTTGCTCGATTAATCTATATCGATATATGTTCCAGACAATTGTATCAGTTCCCACATCAGGATTCAATCTCATCACAATATCACCTTTTTGATTAGTTGAATATGAAATCAGGCTCATTGTTCCATAGGGTTGACTTTCAAATTTTACACCAGCTATTGTTTCATTATCTATTATCTGATATGCTCCTCTTATTCTTGCGGTTAACCACGATACCGCACATCTGGCATTTTGTTCAGCAATCATATAATTAAGCTGGATTTTCATAGACTTTTGAGCGGAGATAAAGAAAGGAATTAGCAGTATACCGACTAAAATTCCCAATATTCCCACAACAATTAATATCTCAATTAGCGTAACGCCTTTTTCTGTTTTTATATGTCTTCTGGAATGGTTCATTTTCATCATTTTTTCTAAATTTCCCATTGCTAATTTCAAACGGATAGACCCATCAATCTTTCACCCTGAAGGTAATCATCTTCCTGTTCTCACTCAGCGTGTTCTAACACTAATTGTTCCACTATTATTATAAAGGCATCTTGTCAAACTAATACTCCCGAGGGCATTTATTCTCTGCATATCAATACCCTCCTTTGGGTAAGTGACGGAAACTACTATTTCTTTATAATCAGAGGTTGTGATGGGTGTGGCATAATCATCATAGATGTCATTATGGTCAGTTACCGTAACTTCTGGAAAATATGGTGTCTTTTCTCGCCTGGTAACCGTTCCAAATAAAGGTGGGATGTTTATCGTATATGTGCCGGTGGTCGTAATACTTCCATAAGGTTGAGTTAATATCCATTCTAATCTTTCAATCGCAATTTGTCTTGCCTCATTCTTTGTTTCTGTTATTATCTTACTCTTTGTGAATTGGAGTTGGAGGAATAATATCCCCATTATTCCTATAATCAATACCGCAAAACTTATAACTAATTCTATTATTCCTATTCCGTTTTGTTTATTAAATATTCTGTTCATTTTTTACCACCCAATATCTTCGACAGTCTTTGACTTCATCAGTATCTTTTTACTACCTGGATAAGACTCAACGGCGACATAAGCAATCATTTTCTTTATTACTGTGTTTTCTAACATCGGGACGGTCGAGGTAATTTTCAGGAGATGCCTGCGTCCACCGCCAGGCAAAGAATTTGTATTCATAAAAATAAGGGCACTTCTTTGACCCGGTTCAATTCTATTATCCGGGACACCATAATCACAGGTGCTAAATACTGCGGCCTGATATCCATCACTATCGACAAATGGTACGGGCGGTGCCCAGATTCCATAGACACCACTCTTCTTCACTTCATCCTCAGTAACCTGGTCAACATTAGCCCACTCTGATACATATTGGGCTAATGTCTCCGGCGTAGAAGAGTCCGGCGGCTTAAGTATATCATCACCACTATATAGAATTCTTGAATCATAAGTCTTGGCTCCCCTCCCTCCCCAGACAAGTTCGTTTTTTCCATCATTATCAACATCCAGCCACATAGCCCCTGAGAAGGCATCCTGGTCTTGTTCAAATGTATATCTATCTGGGTCTGCCTGTGTATTCCAGGTAATGTTACCAATAAAATTAACCTCCTTCTCACTATAACTGGCATTAACATCAGCATTAATATTAAAATTGTCCTGTGTATAGGGAATCACCATCAAAGATTCTAAATCAGTTCCTGCAATAATAGTATCATTTTTGTTATCTCCATCACGGTCAATTACCAGTGGAGCATGATGACTCCTCAGTCCTGGATAATCCTTCGATCTGTGATGAAAATACTTTTCCGCATCAGGATTAATATAGTTTGCTCTTATATTTGAAGCCGTTCCCATCGCTGTGTTATCTGGATTAACTATATACATCCAATCACCACCGTCGTTTGACCGTTCATATCCTTTCTGATATATCTCCAGTTTATTTGGGTCACTACCACCAAAAAAGAGTATTTCTTGGTCGCCGCTGTTATCTATATCTGCCAGACCGAGTTCTGGTTGAAGTAATCGTAATGCCTTCTGTGCATCTACCCAGCCGGTCTCTTGCGAAGCCAACACTTTTCCATCATCTTTATCAAGAACAAAAATTTTACCTTTTACCCACCCAGCCGCCTTCGCATTTGTGTCAGAACCATCCGGAAGCGTCATAATGTCTACTCCCCACTGAATAACCTTTCCATAGACGGCGAAGGCGATGACTTCGTCACCCTCCGCCTCAGGTACCATATCCTCAGGTATTACATCCGCAAACTTTGGCTTTGAAACAAATTGGTAGTGCATATCAGTTGAATTATTTTCAAATTCATCTGCACTTTTTTTTCCATCATATATCCACCGGACATTGCCATTATCGTCCAGGGCAATTACATATCCGTCACTTGCAGGATGTCCGTCAGTTGAAATTAAATTTCTAAGGTGCTTATTATAGATGTCTGTCCAACTTGAGTCCGCCTCAGAAGGCACATTAGGCTCCTTATGGGCAGTTAGAAGAATCATATTATTTTTTCTGACTAATCCCCAGGTTACATCCACGCCATTATCTACCGTAATATCCCTTTGTTGGTTCACATAGTTATGGCTAAGCGAGGAATTTAGCTTTACTTCGCCATTACTACCAAAATCCGAATACGAACTGCCGGTTTTTGCATCATAAGCATAAATAGAATTTGGTTTGTAATTGTTTATATTTTCGTTTATGTTAGAAGTAGCAACGATTATTACTTTCTTTCCATTTATTTCTGTTATTAAAGGTGCCCCTAAAAGGGTATGGTCTAATCCCTCCCCTCCCACATCCTTAATGAATGGTTTGTCCCCCTCGACTTTATAGTATCCATCCCCGGTTGGAACCACTTTGTATATCATTCCATTCTGTGTCGCGACATATATCTCCGGGATTCCATCATTATCAACATCCGCAATTACTGGTTCACCACTTATATTACCCGGTTCTTTTCCCTTATCGTCTGGTGGTAACCGTAAGACAATTCTTCCCTCTCTTTGCGGTTCCTGGGTAACTGCTCTTTCTATGGTCACTGTTCCTATTACTATATCTTTTAATCCTTGATATGCGACGGTGAAGACATAAGAATAAGTGCCTGCAGATTCATAATCATTTATTCCACAAATCTTTTCTAATATATCTGGTATGCCGTTTGGTGTAGTGGCCTGGCCCTCAAAATTTCCATCCTCTCCCCATAGGACTCGCCACAAACCCTGACTTATACCACTTTCAGATAAAGGTTGGGTAAATTTACTTTCCATACTGCGGTGGAACATTTTTAAATCATATCTAATGAGAGATATTAAACCTAACCCTAATGCTAATAAAAAAGCAGATATAAGTATCACCGTAATCAATGAAAGTCCTTTTTGATTTTTCACACAAACTTTTTTCATTTTCTTGCTCCTTTTAAAACATAGAGCACTGATTATGCGATGACATTTCTCTTTTTAAGATTATACCATAAAATATACTTATTGTCAATATATTTTTTTGATTATTTCTTTAATGATTTTTGCCTCTGGGAAGTCGGGCTGTAATTGAAGGACTTTATTCAAAATTTCTTTTGCCTTAATATTATCTCCTTTTTTATAATAAGCCAGACCAAGATGATAAGTAATCATTGGTTGAGTTGGAGCACGCATAGCGGCCTGTTCTAAATTAGCGATTGCCTCGTCATATCTGGCTAATTGATAATACACCCAACCGAGTGTATCAAGGGTTCCTGCGGAATTAGGGGCTAATTTAACGGCAGTTATAGCTAAAGAAAGAGCAGATTTAAGATTAGTTCCTTGTTCTGCATAGAGATACGCAAGATTATTATATGGTTGTGCAAAATCAGGATTGAATTCAATTGCGGCTTTATAAGTGGTTATTGCCTCTTCATATCTTTTTTCAATCTCATAAATTATCCCTAATCTTAAATATACCAGAGGTAATTTCTGGTTAATCGCTAATGCCTTTTTATAGGCATCTATGGATTCTTGATACATCTTTTGAGTAAAATAGACATTGCCCAGATGTTCATAGCCAGGGAAAAATTTTGGTTCTATGTCAATAGCCTTTTTAAATTGAGTTACCGCCTCTTCGGTTTTTCCTTGACTAAAAAACGCTGACCCTAAATAATCATATCCAACAGGATTATCCGGCAGTATTTTTATTACCTGACTAAATGTGGCAATGGCATCATCATAAGAACGAATCTCCATATAAACAGAGCCGAGTCTAAGGTAGGTGTCAGAATTACGGGGTTCTATTTTAATGACTTTTTTATACTCATCAATTGCCTCATTTTTTCTTCCTTGAAGATAATAAAGATTAGCCAAATTATAGTGGGTATTTGCAGAATCAGGATTTAATTTTAGAGATTTTTCAAATTGAATTTCTGCGGCTTTTAGATTCTTTTCAGCTAAATATATATTGCCCAGCATATTATGTACTTGTGGATTTTCAGGCGAGATATTTTGAGCTCTATTAATTTTTTCTTTAGCAGAACTAATATCACCCTTTTGTAGGTCAATTGTGGCTAATCCTAATAAGGCATCTACATATTCAGGATTAATCTTTAATGCTTTTTCAAATTCTTCAATTGCCTGGATAACCAATCCTTTGCTAAAATATCTTATCCCTAATTTATAATGAGCATCTGCAGAGTCAGGTTTTTCCTGGACTTCTTTTTTTGCTATCAGGATTTGGTCATCTTCGAGTATTTTCTTGGCTTTGGGTGAATCTTTTATCCCGCCGGATGTCTTACTACAACCTTCTGGTGTTTGAGAGATGAGAAATAATAATATCAGACCTATTTTAATAAACATCTTTCTCCTGAAAATAGGTTATGGGACGCAGATTTTCGCAGATTCTCAGGATGTATATTTAAAAATCCTGAAAATCTGCGTTTATCTGCGTCCTATACTTTCCTCTGAAAATATCCGCAGATTTGGCCATAAAACAAAGAGCCGATTATACTCCTTTATTATTATAATCGGCTATTTTGATGATTTTCTTTAGAAATTTTATAATTCTAATTTAAATCGCATTATTTCAAAGCATTCTGCAAATTCGCATTTGGTTTGTCCGTCATACATTTCAAATCCGCGTAGTTTTGCTCTGGCTTCAACTGCCCCTAACCAGAATTCGCCGCCATATTTTTTAAATTGGGATTCATGAGCCTTAAGTGCCTCCATTTTAATCTTGTTAAACTTACTAATATCTACATACACCTGGGCTCTAAATCCCTGGTATGACCTACCTGAAGGCATCATCGGTTCATACATTAATATGGTATTAAAATATCTTGCCGCAGAGATTGAAGATAAAGCGGAGGTGCGATGAGCCTGATGTGTATCATGAGGCCAATGAGTGAATATTATATCCGGGTTAAATTCATTAAAGATTTTATTTAATGCCTCAACACTCTGAGAATCATACGGTATATCTTTTGTTGGGAAGTCTAATGTTATTAATTTACTTCCCAATATCTCTGCGGCTTTTTTACCCTCTACTTCTGCTTCTTCTTTTGTTCGTAAAGTCTTACCCGTATAATCAGTATAGTCAGATTGACTCATCACTATCATCAATACTTCATGTCCATTATTTACTGCTTTAGCAATAGTCCCTCCGCAACTTATTTCAATATCATCAGAATGTGCACCAATAGCGACAATTTTCAAGATAGTTTATCCTTTCTTTTTATAAAAAATATGGTATCCCTTCCTTCTTTATTTTGGAGATATGACTCGTCCCTTTTTCCTCCCAGATGTATTTTTTTATCTCTTCGTTTTTATGTCCATTGCCGTTTCCATTTCCATTTTTTAAGAGTATTGAGAAGTAATATTCACGAAGAAGTAGTTTCCATATCATAATAACAGTAAGTTTTACATCATACCAGAAAGAGTATTTTTCAATATATTCCCGATCTAATCTCATTCTTTCTCTTTGTCCTTCTTCCTCATTAAGGTCAATTCCTCCATTCCCATTTCCGTTATCATCAGAAGTTCCATAGATAACCTCTGTTAAGCAAAATAATCCTGGTTTTACCGTTATTCTATCCTTTAAAATATCCATATATCTGGGATAAAATATAGGTCGCTCTGACCTTGGACCAACAACACTCATTTCTCCACGCAAGACATTAAATAATTGAGGTAATTCATCTAAGGCTGTTTTCCGCAGTATTCTTCCTAAAAAGGTAATTCTTTTATCATTTTTCTCGGTTAGTATGGGTTCAATAATTACCTCTCCATTCGAATTTTTTTTAACCTCTGCTCCATTTTTCATCGTCCGGAATTTAGGTAAGGCAAAAAAATCTCCTCCTTTACCTACCCTTACCTGCTTAAATATAACCGGCTCATTCCATGCAGACAGTTTAATAGCCAGGGCAATTATAGCCATTAACGGAGCAAAAAAGATTAATGCTATGGTTGTCAGGATAATATCACAAATTCTTTTTCCTTTTTTTCGGTAGAAGGTATTGGCGTTCACTTCTTTATTTCTTCCCCTCTTATTATTGATAGGCTCTTCTCTCCTTCATTGAAGATAAGGTCTATGACCGACATCTCTGGTATAAAAGGTTTAAATACCTGATTATACGCTGGATGAGTAAATTCTTGAAACACAACTTCAATATTTTCTTTCTTAAAAATTTCTGTGTCTAAGTAATCCTTCCCAAATTTGCCAGAAAGGTATGTTGTTGCCCCCACTTTTTTACAAATATCCAGTAACAAATCACTTCTTGTTCCCTTTACATCTAAAGAAGAACCAATTCTAATTTCTGTTTTAATCCCTAATATCTCTTTAATCGCATAAATAATATTTATATTAAAATCGGCTAATTTACTCCATTTTTTTAGATAAAATTTTTCAAATATGTTTTTATATTCTTTAAAACAAGGTGCTTTCGTATAATTTTGTTCAATTGTCTTCCAATGTTTTTTTTGCCAGGTAACATCAGTTAGATTGTTAATCTCAACTTCATTAATTAATTGTGTTGCTTTATCCTTTGTAATAATTGGGACTGTTAACCATGTCCACTCATTAGCGGTTCGTATTCTATTACGATTCTGGAAGTAATTTTTTCTAAATTGGGTGTTATCTAAGAGAACAAATAAATCACTTTTCTCTACTTTATCCCAAAATCCAAGCCATGGTAAATGTTCTGGTTGATGAATTCCTACTATCATTATTATTTGTAAATGGACACAAAAAAACCACCATTCTCCTTTTCAAAGACATCAACGCTCTAAGTAGATATTTACTATCTTCTCCTTTAGCTCAACTTCTTCATTGGTGGTTTAGATTTTCATATATATTAAAGAGGATTTTTCATCCTCATATTTCTCTTATTATAAGATACCACATTTTTTTAATTTTGTCAAGAGTTATTTTAAAAAAATTAATTTTTTTTAAAAAAAATACCATTTTACCCGGCATCATACCAACCGATATTTGCATAGGGTGATTCTTTAACTTCATAAATAGGCATTAGTTTTTCAAGACCTTTAATTTCCTTAAGCCCCATACTTTCAATTTCAACTAACATTTTTTCCTCAATTAAAAGGACGATGTCTTTTGTAATTAATACCTGTCCTTTATCAGAGTAAGGGAGCATTCTGCAAGCAATAAGAAAAGGTTTAACTAATTGGTTTTCTTTTTCTATCTTTAATTTACCATAACTTATGCCAATGCGGACACAAATTTCCTCATCAGGTGATTTATTTTGATTGTATTTAACAAATTCCGCCTGGATTTTGCGACCACATTCAACTGCTTTAATCGGGTCTGTAAATATAGTCAAATATGCCTCACAAACCTTTTTTATCAGGAGTCCTCCATCTTTAATAAGAGAGGAGAGAATATTTTCGTAGTCTTGTAATTTTCTCTTTCTTATCTCATTTTCTTCTTCAAGAAAAGGGGTGTAGTTTTGAATATCAGTTGTCATAACCGCTATTTCTTTGGGATATTGTTGAAGGATTTGTTGTTGATTTTTAATCAGTTCTTTTATCAAATATTCAATACTACTTTCAGGTTCTTTTATCATTTCCACCCGGCATTTAAACACATATACATTTTTATCACTTGAGCCCGCCGCCAAATATCCTTCGGGAGTAAGAAATAGGCTAATAATTCCGAAGTTAGTTTCATATAAATAAGATAATTTACCACTTCTATTTAAGAGATGGAAATTTTGCCAGGGAGAGGCAACGATAATACACTGGCCATCAGATGTAATAGACAAACCACTTATTTCATGGGGAAAATGATATTCCCATTTCAGGCGACATTTACGGTCATAGCAATACACATATTGATTATTACAGGCAACAACAATTTCATCTCCATCTTCAGAAATAGCGACTTTAACACCGCAGGCTTTTAATCTTGTCCGCCAGATAAGTGTTCCTTCTTTAGTTAAAAAATAAAGGTTGCGGTCATCCGCAGTCGCAATTATGGCATTATCCTGGGAGGCGATGGCGATTGAATTAACATAATCCATCGTTGTCCATCTCCACAGGAGTTTTCCGTAGCGAGTAAAAAGATATATATTACAATCATTCCCACCACAGGCAATATATTTCAAATCAGCAGAGATAACAATAGTATTTGTACTTACATATTCTTCCCAGATTAAATGACTATTTTTATCTAATAGATATAAGGTGCTATCTTCTGCTCCTGCAAGTATATATCTTCCATCTGGAGAAATTGTAAGACATCGTATTGAGGCTTTTGTTTTATATCTCCATCTTAGTTGTCCCTGGCTAAGGAAATATAGATTGGTATCTTGAGAAGAGCCCGCTAAGACAAATTCACCGTCATTACTTATAGCGACACTATCTACTTTATAACCTATTTCCTTTTTCCATAACTTATGAACAATCTCCTCCACTTTATCTCCTCCCAACCATTCCTTTCATACATTTTACCACATTTTCATCCACAGTAACCATCCCAATTGAAATAGATTCTTTAAAGAGTCCATGGCAATCAGACCCACCCGTCATAACTAAATTATATTTTTGTGCCATTTTCTGGCAAAATTGTTGTCCTTTAATATTTTGTTGTGGATGAAATACTTCTATTCCTTTCAATCCACATTTTACCAATTCTAAGATTAGATTTTCATTACATTTAGAGAAATAAGGATGGGCTAAGACAGGTATCCCTCCTGTCTTTAAAATCATTTCAATAGCTTGTTTTGGGGTAAGGCTAAATTTCGGGACATAAGCTTTTGCCCCATAGTTTAGATATTTTTCAAAGGCATCTTTAATAGAATCTACCATTTTCCTTTGATGTAATACGGTGGCGATATGCAGTCGACTTATTGCCTCATTTCCCACATTTTTCTTTACTACCTGAATTACCTGTTCATAATCAATATTCACATTTAATTCTTTAAGTTTTGAAATAATCAAATGAGCCCGTTTTTCTCTTGTCTGGCGAAAGATTTTTAGTTCATCATTAAACCATTTATTTTTCCAGTCAATAAAATACCCCAGGATGTGAAGTTCTCCATTTTCTCTTTCCGCACTTAATTCTACCCCCGGGATAACTTCAATATCATAAGGTTTGGCATATTTTAATGCCTCATCTATTCCCTCCACACTATCATGGTCAGTAATGCCAATTATCTTCAGACCTATCCCCTTTGCATATTCCACAATCTCTTCTGGTGACAGACTGCTATCAGAAAAATGGGTATGAATATGGAGATCAGCTTGAGCCATTACGCCTTAATCTTTTCTTCTAATTCTTCTTTTTTATGAAGCGCCGCTTCTTTAATAGTATTAGCAGTTGCTTTGAGGTGTTCTTTTGCCTCTTCCAAAGCCTTTTTAGATTGTTCCATTATCTCTTCTGCATGACCTTTTACTTCTCCTATTTTTTCTTTGGCAATATCCCCTGCCTTTTTTAATCTCTCTCGTGCCTCTTCCCCAGTAATAGGGGCAATAAGTAACCCAACACCCAATCCAACTAAACCACCCAGTAAAAACGCAACTATACTTGAACCACCATTATGCTCTCGTTCCATTTTTTGTTACCTCCTTTTGTCTGGTAATTTAGAGTTCTGCAAAACCAGGAAACTGTAGTTTTTAAGCGGGTATTTAACCTCTATTCTTATCAATTTCCTCCAAAGAGCAAAATGCAAAACTCGTTTATAGTTTATGGTTTATAGTTTATAGTCCTTCAACTATCAACTATAAACTATCAACTATAAACTATCAACCCTGTTGCTATATATATCTGTTCTATGAGAAATTTTCGTTAATAACTACTATATGTATTTAGAGAACGCTATACTATATCTTTTTAACTTTTTTTCTTTCCCAGAAGAAATCGTAAGCCATTACCTATTCCGGTAGCAACACTTAACATTTTAATTAATGGTGTTGTAATCCCCTTGCTAATAATATCTGTAACTCCTTTTACTTTGTTCACAACATCATCAATTTTTTCTATATCTTCTTTAAGGCGATTTACTAAAGATTCTACGGTTTTATTTATTTCAACAAGACTCTTTTTTGCCTCTTCTGAGAGGCTATAAATTGACTTATAGGCTACTTCTATTTCTTTGGCAGTCCTTTTCATCTGGATGATGGTTGGGATAAGGACAGATATAAGCCACACCACTGCAATAGTTATGCACACAACACATACTTGAATAATCATTTTTTACCTCCTGCCTCAAATTTTAACATTAAACTTAAAAAAAGTCAAGAGATTAATTTTACTAATTGCTCCGGTGTCAGTTTTCAACCAGAAGTTAGTGAAGAGTAACTTCTGACTACTGATACCTGATGTGTGAACACTTACCCATTACTCCACTACTCCCATTCTTTCTCCTTCCTCGAGTGCCTTTTTATTAAGAGCTGTATCTTTTTTAAAATACTCAAGTGCACAGAGCAGGCTTTTTAAAGATACGATTTTTGTTTTAGTTACATAGGCGCCTAAAATAACCATATTTGCCACGCGGACATCGCCAAGATTATTTGCAATTTGGGTCGCTGGAAGGTCTATAATCTTTATGTCTTCGCGAGTTGGTTTATCATTAATTAATGAAGAATTAATCAGCACTAACCCGTTGGTTCTAATCAGGGATTCATATTTAATTAAAGAACCTGCATCCATTGCAATTAGTGTTGTTAGTTCGGTAGCAATAGGCGAGGTAATTTCTTGTGATGAGATAATCAAAGAATACGCTGAGTGCCCGCCACGAACTTCGGCACTATAACTTGGCAAGCCCGTTACTTTTTTGCCTTCGGACATAGCCGCCTGAGCCAATAAATTACCGGCAAGAACAATTCCCTGTCCACCAAATCCTGAAATGATTAACTCCTCGTACATTTTCCCCTCTTTTCTGTCAATGCTCTCGGATAAAATTAAATGTTTCTAAATACATATAACAATCAGACCTTTGGCTAAAGCCGGGTAGAAGTCTCTCTGTCTATTCTGTTTATAAATTCTCCTAACTTAAACACCGGTATCATTTTCTCTTCTATCCATTTTAAAGCTTCTTTTGGAGATAATCTCCAGATAGAAGGGCAGGGAGAGAGAATTTCTACCAAACCAAGTCCTAAATCATCTAATTGCACTTGAAAAGCCTTTTTTATTGCGGTTTTAGCCTTTAAGATATGTGCTGGGGTATTTAGAGCCACCCGCGATAAATAAGCAATTCCATCTAAAGAAGACAGTAATTCGCACATCTTAATTGGGTAGCCTGCCTCTTTAGCCGACCGACCATAAGGAGATGTAGCCGTTTTTTGGTCTAAAAGTGTTGTGGGTGCCATCTGCCCACCAGTCATTCCATAAACCGCATTATTAATAAAGATAACCGTAATCCGTTCACCCCTGGCGGCAGAATGAATAGTTTCAGCCATACCAATTGCGGCTAAATCACCATCTCCTTGATAAGTGAAAACCGTTTTTTTAGGATTTACTCGTTTGATTCCTGTGGCAACAGCAGGAGGTCTGCCATGGGCAACTTCAGCCATATCCAGATTAAAGAATTCATGAGCAAATACGGCACAGCCAACCGGGGCAATTCCAATTACCTCCTCACGAATATTAAGTTCATCAATGACTTCTGCCACTAATCGATG
Source organism: bacterium (assembly GCA_040757115.1). Lineage (NCBI taxonomy): Bacteria > bacterium. The sequence continues at coordinate 13,071 of JBFLYA010000095.1, forward strand.
GGCAATCCCATGTCCACAACCCGGACAGTAACGCATCGGAACATTTCTTAGACTCACGGGTCTTTTAAATACGAGATTCACCTGCAACCTCCATTAGTAACCGTTCAAGTGGTAATTTACCGCAGAGACGCAGAGGAACAGAGAAGACATATAGTAAGTATTAACCAAAAGTTCACATTAGTATTGTTGATAGTTGATGGTTGATAATCTATGAAACTATCAACTATAAACTATCAACCATCAACCCTGTTGCTATATCTGTTCTATGAGAAATTTTCGTTAATAACTACTATATTAATCTTTTAATACTTACTTTTGACTAACTGTTTTTACGCCTTTTTAAACACCGAAAAACGCGAAAAACACGAAAAAAAGACATTTTCCTCTCTGTTTCTCTGCTCTCTGCGGTAAAGGATTACCTGAACGGTTACCTTTTTTCATAGTTCCTCGACTATTATCTGCTCATTGGTATAGACGCAGATTTGAGCAGTGATTTTCATTGCCTCTTCCACAATCTCTTTTGTGGTTAAATTGGTATATTTAATCAATGCCCTGGCTGCGGCTAAGGCATACGGTCCTCCAGAACCAATGGCAACAATGCCATCATCAGGTTCAATTACTTCGCCGTTACCAGAGATAATCAAAGAATGGTCTTTATCTACAACCGCTAATAATGCCTCTAATCGGCGTAAGAATTTATCAGTGCGCCATTCTTTGGCTAATTCGACAGCCGCTCTTGGTAAATTTCCACGATATTCATCGAGTTTTCCTTCAAACTTCTCAAATAGGGTGAATGCATCAGCCGCCGCTCCTGCAAAACCAGCCAAAACCTTATCTTTATACATTCTCCTTATCTTTTTTGCGTTTTGCTTCATTATGGTATTATTAAAAGTTACCTGCCCATCCCCGGCAATGGCAACCTTACCATTATGTCTGACGGCTAATATTGTTGTTGAATGAAACATTATTTCCCTCCGTAACCGTTCAGCCACAGTGGCACAGAGTTCACAGAGAATTAGAGAAATTAGCCACACATGGACACGAATTAACCTGTGACATTCGATAAATGTAGTGCGAACCTTATTGCTTTTTCATAAATAGGTTCCTCTTTTGGGGAGAGCGAT
>JBFLYA010000096.1 GCA_040757115.1 bacterium
TAATAACTTTTTATTCACCAATCGTTGGAGGTATTTACCAATATTACCAGAGCTGATTCTACTGCCTCTTTCTGAAAGAAGTTGAGTTATTTCCTGTTTCGTCAAGGGTGTTTCTTGAAAGGAAAAGACTTTAAGCACCTCTGCCTCTCCTTTACTTGCTTCATTAAACCAGTGGTCAAATATCGCTGTTCCTAAATCCACTAAGGTATTCTGTAAGGCCTTCTCCCAAACTGCTAAATCAACTTTACCTGCTATCTGAGTCTCATATAGATTTCTGCATAATACCTGCATTTCAAAAGGATGACCATGAGTATAAAGATATACCCTCTCAATTACCTCTGGTGAAAAGGTAACACCTGTATTCTCAAGGGTCTTTTCTACTGTATAAACTAACTCTTCCTTTGATAGAGGAGGAAGGTTTATCTTGGAAAGAAAATATCTGCCCACAGGGTGATGTCTCTTTAAGCTAATAAATTCATTCCATTTCTCAGGAAGACAGGTAATTACAAATAATATCTTTGTCTTTTTAACAATGGTTTCATTGCTTAAAACTTGTTTAATGGTAGTTAAAATCCCTGAGATAGGCTCAAAGTAATGGGCATCATCCAACATTACTACCATTAATTTCCCTTTATTTTTCTTTATATCTTCCCACAGACTCAAAAGTGTATCATAGAGAAGTCCTTGAGGCTGTAATTTCGATTTAGATAACTCTCGACTATATTGAAATCCAGTACCCACAATAGTAACTCCTAAACCTGTAAGCTGCTTAGTGAATGTCTCTAATTTAGAACTTGTAAAGGGTAAATCCCTAAATATTCCCTGGATGATGCATTCAACACCATCTAAAACAGTACTATCCTTCCCAAACTCATCCAATGGAACTATAGAGGCAATGTATCCTTTCTTTTGAGCTAACATCTTAAACTCTCGCAATAGCATAGTTTTACCAATACCCCAATCACCTAAGACTAAGAAATGGTCACAGACAGCCTCCTCAGCCTCCTTAAGTTTATTCTCAAAGAATCTCAACTCCTTAAATCTTCCTCCAAATACCTTTGGTTCAACACCTGTTTTGGGACAGAAAGGATTTATCTTCTGCACCTTAGTCCTGCTTTCTAAGATGGCATTCTTAATTATCCTTCTAAGTTCATCATAATCTATAGGCTTATCAATAAAATCATAGACTCCTTCTTTAAATGCTTCTCTGGCTAACTTTGAGGTTCCATAGCCAGTAACCACAATTATCTGGGTACTAGGACTACTCTCCAATATCTCCTCCATAACCTCTAATCCACCCATCTCTGAGGGTCTAAGTCCTGGCATCTTTAAGTCTATAATTACCACATCATAAGTCCCTCTTTTTATCTTTTTGAATGCCTCGACAACTGTATCAGAGGTATCAGTAAGATAATCTTCCCCTTTTAATTCACGACAATAAATATCTAACATATCCCGATTATCTTCAACAATTAGTATCAAAGCCTTATCTGCCATACTTTTCACTTCCTTTGATTGGTAATTCAACCATAAAAGTAGTTCCTTTACCTTCTTCACTCATAACTCTCATAACTCCGCCGTGTCGGTTAACTATTCCTCTGCTAATATATAATCCTAACCCATAACTCTTTCTTTTCGTAGTAAACGATAAATCAAATATCTTACTCAAATTATCCTCTGAAATTCCAACTCCTGTATCACTAAATTCGATACATATAAATTTTGCTTCAGGAAAATATTCAATTACTCTACTTAGAACTTTTAACTTTCCTCCCATTGGCATTGCCTGTATTGCATTATTTATTATATTCATGAATACCTGTTTTAACTGATCTTTATCAGCAAGCACTAAAGATAATGACGATTTTAGGGTTTTAGTCAATTTTACATTTGAGGGAACTCGATATTTAATTAATAATAAAACCTCTTTCAGTACTTTATGAACATCAACTTCAGTAATGTTAGACTTCTCTTGAGAAACTACCTCTAAGAGATTGTTTAATAATATCTTGGAATAGTTAACACTTCGTGTTATTACCCTTATTTCTTTAGCATTTGGATTATTCTGATCAATGTTAGATGCCAGATAATTTATTGCCTTATCAATAACTTCCAATTCGTTTGTTAAAGTGTGTGCAATTTTATCTGTTGATTTTCCTAATTTACTTTTGAGCACTCTATGAACATCAATTTCGGCAAAATCTGATTTATCACGAAAGGACAAATCTGAGATATTGCTTAACAATTTCTTACAATGATTAGCCCTTCGCGCTATTACATCTATTTCTGTAGTATTTGGATTACTCTTCTCAATATTAGATAGCGGATAATTCACTGTGTTATCAATAATTTCAAATTCATTCGTCAGATCGTGTATAATCCCAGCTATTACTTCTCCCAATTTAGTCAATTTCGGTAATTTCTTTGAATCAACTTGCTTCTTTTTTCCAGTAGTCTTGGAATAAACAGGTTGTTTTTTAGAAAGGGTATTTTCTAAAAGAGAATTAACCGTATTTAATATTTGTCTTGGGAAAAAAGGCTTGAATATAACTGCTGTTGGTCTAAGTTCTTTTAACTCTTCCTGTTCTTCTCCTAATGCAGTAAGAAAGATAACCGGGATCTTTTGAGTCTGAGGATTTTTTTGTAATTCATGGTATACACCAAAACCATCTAATTTAGGCATCATAATATCAGTAATGACTAAATCTGGTCTTTCTGCAAATGCCTTTTGTACTCCTTCTTCCCCATCAATAGCTGTGAGAACCTCTAAACCACCACTAGTTAGCCTAGTTAGCTTAGTTTTGATAACCCGTAGAATAACACTATCATCATCTATGACTAAAACTTTTTTCTTGGGAATCTTAAATCACCTCTTGTGTCAGATTCTTCTTATGTTCCTCAGGCTAGTCTATATCAACCTTTTCAAATCGCCCTTAGATTGCAATCTTTGAGGTAGATATTCTCTTCCCGGCCATTAAATTGATCGAGATTTCTGCTATCGGGATGCGGATGAGCGAAGTGCCCCGAAAGGGGCATAGGTTCGACAGGCTCACTACAAGTTTTGGCTTCAGCCCCGACCTGCAAGCGCGACCCACTTCGTGGGTGCCCCGCCGCTGCTGATAGCCAAAGTGACGCAGAGCAACTTCTCTTTTTCAAAAATTCCCCTTGAGTTACATAAAGCTTCCGCCTTTCGCTCATCCGCATCCCCGACCCACTTCGTGGGTGCCCCGCAAAATGCGAATCCCAAAGGGGTTCGCGCGAAGCGACATTTTGGTTATTGTTTTGCGGATAAAAGAAGTTGCCAAAGGCAATTTGAGTGAAGCGAAGCGAAACCTTTTATCCGTTGTTATCTGCCGTTTGTGGGCATTTTGCTTTTTTGTCTTCGCTCAATCTCTTTAATTTTTTGTTCCACAAATTCATAAATCTCTGTTGCTATTGCTACAGATTCATCTGCCATTTCAGGGGTAAAGTCATATATTGGTAGTTCAGGATACCGTGCTTCATGTTGATAAGGATGGAGAATCAAAGACTTAGACCGTAATCTAAGAAATTCCTTATCTCCCTGGCCACATAGATCAATCAATGTCCGCAAAGAATGAAGTTCAGGGGCTGATTTGCCCATCGCTTCAAGAAAGGCTTTTAGGCTTTTTTCTACACATTCACGAGCCTCAAAACATGGCTTATGGTAAAAGTATGTTCTATCTTCCAAACCACTCCTTGCCCATTCAAGGTCACTCTTTGCATAAAACAATAATTGCTTGTAGTACTTATCAGGATAACCCGGCTTTATCTCTTTGTTTCTCATATAACACTTTCCCTTTATTTATAATCTCTTGTTTCAGAAAGGAATTACCACTTTTTATACCCTTTTCTATTTGTTTGGGAGTTCTAACTATTACATCCAGAGCAAAAAACCTTCCAGAAAATAATTCATCAATCTTGCGTTCAGCTTCTCGTACATTTCTAATCCTTTGTTTAACAATATAGAGGTCTATATCGTGAGAATTTTGCATATTCCTGGCAGCTGAACCAAAAAGGATTATTTTCTCAGGATTAAAATATTTTACTATCTTATCCCGAATCTCCTCTATAAGTGAAGAAGTAATGGGTTCAAGAATTACCTTTTCTTTCCTTTTCATTGGTTCTGCTTCATATTTACCCATGGTTTGCATCCTCTCCTTTTACCCACAATGAGCAGATAACGGCTCTAGCATATACGACGTTGCCAAAGGCAATGTCCCGAAGGGCAAGGGCGAAACCCGCAACGTATATGCTGTGTTAGTCGAAGTTTGGCTCATCTTCTTTGATGATATCATAAATATATTTCTTTAAGGTTTCTTTGAGCTTCTCACAACCTTCAGAGTTGTCAGAATATATTATGTGTCTAAATCGTAGTAGATCGAATGGTATCTCTTTGACATCTTGAGTAATCAGTATTACACGTTTCCCTAAAGTGTGTGCTATTCCAAGTTCATAAAACACATTTGGATTTTGTCCCGTGATATCTGCAATAATTATTTTGGCCTTAACTATACTTTCATAGATGTCGATCATTACGTCTTGTCCACATAAGTCATCAGCTCTTTGACAAATTAGAGGGGGTGTCAAATCGAGTCCTGTAACCGAAGGACGAATATGTTTCTTCCAAACTCTCTCAGACCAGTTTGTAGAAAATGGCATTAGTACGAATATAAGGTTATTACATTCATCAATTCTTCTTATATGGAAAGGGCACTTTTTCTCTATGTAATCTCTTTCATGGTATTTAACCTGAGCCAGTTTGATTTCCGATGAAAGAATAATCTCAAGTGCTCCGATTCTCTGTTGAAATACAGTTATCCTTTCACTTTTGTTTTTGGGAGTATTTCCTTTAAAATATTGGGCGTGATCCCAAATACAATAGGGGGTACCATAAGTAATACAACTTCCAGCAGGATCTAGAGAGTGCACATAATTCCCAGTCATTGATTCCCATTTTGAGATTTCGTTTAAGTTAAAAGTGCCAGATTGCAGTAATTGATTTCCTCTTTCCAATTGCTTTTTAAGTTTCTCTACCAAATCTTGATTCAATTTAATCATCGCTTAATCTCGTATAATAGAAATTACCAAATTTCGCCTACCTTATTTATATCCGAACAGGTTCGGATATACCCCCAATTTTGACTCTGGCTGAAAAAGCCAAAACACTCCTTCTATTAACTTTTGTCTCCCATCACTTCCCTTTCTTCAGGCTCAAGGTATCCAGTGGACTCTTTTATTAAACTGAACTAATAGGAATTTGCTTTTTGGACATTTTGGATGTTAATTTCTCTTTTATTCATTATGGAGATATTTTACCAAAAATTTTATCTTGTCTCAATAAAAATTTGCTTTTTTAGATCTCAGGGATATTCTACCAAAAATTTTATCTTAGGGGTATTGCAACCGCCTTATATTTTTTAAATTTCCAGCATATGGCTGTTTTGTATGGTTTTTCTACTTGTCTTTTTCTTTTTATATCTTTCTTACCCCCTTCCTTCTTACTGACTACCTCTTTACCCCTCTTTACTTCACCCCTTTTTCTATAGGTATTCTTTGTGTCAAGGATTACCCCTCCGATAAGGAAGTATTGCTGTGTCCAGGTTCCGCTGTGTATTTCCCTAACCATCTCTTTATATAGAAGGTGTCTTTGATGGTGTATCAATGGGTTTTATTGGATAATCTGCTAATGCCAAATTCTGAAGATAGCCCCTATCCTTAAGCCACCTTGCAATCGCAACAAACTTTGCTATTCTAATAAGCTCTTTGTAAATAGGCACCTCCTTTGCAAATTCTTCATAATTATTTTCAAAGAAAGAGGCAAATTCCTCTGGTGCTTGATATTTACTTTCACTTTCAACCCCCATTACAATCTTATCAAACATAATGCTTTCTCCTTCCTCTATGAGGACAACCTCTTTTGGCTTAAACCAGATTCTGCTGAAATGCCCTATTTTTATATTCTCATCTTTCGGTTAGGTGAAGTCGCTATCATTTTTTCACTGTTTCATATAGACGCTGTGTACCACTGTCATATTTTATTTCTATTAGTTCATTGCTTAAGCACGTGTGAAAAGAAATAACAACCATTTCTCGTCCTTTCGGGTAAAATTCATGAGTTACACCCTTATCTATCACATACCAGCAATCTTCATTTTGCTGGTCGAATAATCTCATCTCCTCGCAACGGCCGGCAATTTTGACCTCTCCCTTCCCTTCGACTATTACCGTGTGTTGAGTACTATTTGGATGATAATGAGCAATAGAAGGAACATTCTTTTTGTTAACGAATATCCAAATAGATTTGATGTTCTGTGGTAGTCTCTCACGAAAAGACTCTATTCTTATGGCCCTCCCTATGAATGGTTCATTAGACTTCCGAAGCTGTAATTTGAGATTTTCAATAGTTTCTTTGATTGATGCGTCTTCTAATAATATTTTAACCACAACACTTAGATCCTTCAAATACTCCTTTTCCATAAAGTTTCTCCTAAGAATACGCCTCTTTCAACATAAACATTTGCCAAATCTCTAATCTATAAAATATTTTACAAAGCCAGTTTTAACTCCTTTTTCAAATCCAGCATTACCATAAAATCGTAATGTATTTTCATCTTTTCTACTGGTCATAAGCATAACCTTATAACAATTCTTTTCTTTGGCAATTTCAATTGCTCTTTTTAGTATGGCTGTTCCATATCCTTTTTTTCTATAATTCTTATGAGTTACTACATTTTCAATTAATGCATAAGGACATGCATTCCTTGTTAAATTTCTTATTATGATTAAATTACATGAGGATATAATTTTTCCATTTTCTTCAATCACTAAACAAAAATGATTAGGGTCTTCAAATATTTCTTTCCATAGTTTTTTCAATGTCTCATCAATTTCAATCTTGGGATCATTTACATGCAAATGTTTATAAAGTTCTAATAATTGTTCAATCTCATTAAATTTTATCATTCTCACTTTTTCAATCATATTTTAAGACCTCAAATTTAGTTAAAGCGATGGGCAAGACAGTAAACGTATATTTAATCAAAATTGGACAGGGCATTTCACCTAACGTTCTGCGGATAAAAGAAGTTGCCCAAGGCAATTTGGGCGAAGGTGCGAAGCACCGTAGCCTTTTATCCGCTGTTAGGCGATAGTGCAATACCATTAGAGATACCTCCTTACTTTTTTCATATAATCCTTATATTCTTTGCCATACTGTTCTATTAAAAACTCTCTTTCATCTCTTTCCACATCGTAATAAGTATATCATAAGGCAAGGTAAAAGCTATCAATTTTTTTCTCACCACCCTTTTTCGGATAACAGCCATTGCCATAGTGGTAAAAATCTAATTTTTTTACCCTCTATCTTTTCTTCAAATTCATCATCTTCAGTAATAACCAGGCCTTCTTTAAGACCAAATTCCTCCATTGCCTTAATGAGTGCCTTGATTTCTCTCTGCTTAGTCTTCTCATCGTAGACATTGGAGCAAACCTGAATAAGTTGCTTTGTCTTTAGTTTTTCTTTCAAAACAAAATCTACTTCTCTGTGAAATTGGTCTTTCCAGTAAAAGATTTCTAACTCTGGTGTTTCTCTTATTTTTTCTTTTAATTTTAAGTAAGTTATATTCTCTAATAATCTGCCTGAATTTTCGCTCGTCCTGAAACCTATCATATTTGCTAACCCTGTATCTATGCAGTAGACTTTTTTGGGACTTTTATCCTGTTCCTTTACCTTAAAAGAAAACCTCTTCAAAAAAAATAAAATATAGGCATCTTCAAAATAAGTAGAGAATTTTTCTATTGTATCAGCAGAGAGATTTAAATATTTTTCAATAGAGTTAAAGGTTATCAAATTTGATATGTTGGTGAGGTAATATTTGGCTAAACTTTTTATGGCTTCTTTTTTTCTTATATTGAATCTCTTTATCAGGTCTTTATTTAACACATCCTCATAATACCTTAGTAATATATCCTTTTTTTGTTGGTGTAAAACAACCTCCGGAAATGAGCCAAATTCAATATATTTCCTTAACAAAGCTTTGATTTCGTTCTGTTTGTTTATCATCTCAAGTTTATCTTTTAATTGCAGATTGTTAAAAAGCAAATGTTCTCTAAAGGAAAGTGGATATACAGTCATATCAAGGTGCATTCCGGTCAATAAGCTGGAAAGTTCACGACTTAATAATTTTGCGTTTGAACCGGAAATAACAATTTTTGCCTTTTGTAATTCTCGTGTGGTTCTAACCCATTTTTCCCATCCAGTAACCTCCTGAACCTCATCAAGAAAGATATAGGGCTTCCCTTTTGGACTCAAAAACTCTAAATATGTTTCATAAATCCTTTGCAGGACTTCTACATCCAATTGAGTAAATCTGGGGTCTTCAAAATTTATGATGAGAATTTCATTCTTATTGACCCCACTACTTACTAATCTTTTAGCCACCTGCCTCATAATGAATGATTTGCCACTTCTTCTTGCACCGGTTATGACCGTAATAAGCCCAGTATTTAAAAATTCTATTAACTTATTGACATAAGAATCTCTGTTAATGCCGGTTTCTATATCCTTTTCCCAGAAGTTCCAATCAGAAAGGATTCGGACAATCTCGTTTTTCTTCATTATTTTCACCTTTATTAGTCAAAATTTACAAATTTTACCTAATAAGTATACAAAAATTTGGTAAAGATGTCAACTAAAACTTTTCCGATTAGCAACCAATGAGCCAGGGCAAGGTTGCAAAGCAATCGCAAAGTTCTTAAACCCCGCCTATCAAAAAAATATTATTTCAGCCATTGTTGCATAGCATTTTTATAGCTTTGTGAATATCCCGTATGAGCTGTACACAGTATAGAAATATTTTCAAGTTCTGCTAATTTCTTAATAGATTCCTTCTGTGTTTCAGTATCTATATTATGAAAAGGACTGAAAATCTCAACTTTTCCGTCTTTTAATGTTAGTGTATCTCCACTACAAAGAATCTTATCGTTGATTAAGTAAGCCATATGTCCAGGAGTATGTCCTGGTGTAGCAATCGCCTCGACTTTAATTTTCCCAACATTAACTACATCTTTATCTTTAAGAAGATTATATTTTTTGTATATCTTTACAGGATTGTGTGCGAAAAACAATCTGGCCGTAGTTCCATTAATCATTTGTTCTTCTTCTTTGCCTATATATAATTTCGCACCTTTGAATAAATCAAACTTGCCAAAAAAATCGACCCCGCCAGCATGATCTGGATCAGCATGGGTTAGAAACAAATGAGTAATTGAATCAGGATCAATATTTATCTTTCTAAACTCATTTCTAAGATCATCATATTTATATCCTGCATCAATACAAATGGTATTTTCTCTATCTGAATAGATAAATAGATTAGCATCTCTATCTTTGATAACATATAGACCCTCAGTTAGTTTTCCTGTTTCTACAGGATACCACGTCTTACTTGGTAATGATGCAATCCAGACAAACAACTCTGCGATTGCAAATTCTATTCTAGGAAAAAGGCAAGGGACTTCCTTTTTATAGTGCAAATAATCCTGGCCAAATTTTCTCTCCAAATATTTTTCCTCTTTAACTATGAGAATTCTAAATACAAGGTACATAAAGAGAGGAATTGAAATCCCTAATAAAGAACCAAAAATTAGAACTATTCCTGGAACAATAAAGACTATCCACGCTGCATATATTGGGTGTCGGAAGAAAGAGTATATTCCACTTTTATATAATTTTCCTTCATAAAAATATTTATCAATTGTAAACGCAGGTATCAAAAAGATAGGAACTCCCAAAATGAGAAGGATAATGCCTAATATAACATTTACAGATCCAGATATTACCTCAAATGTAAGTGAAGGGTAATAAACAAAATGCAAAATAAAAATTATAATTCCATAAATAACCGATATTAGAGCGAATTTGGGTCCAACTCCCCATTTTGTCATTTCCTTGTTCATAGATGAATAACCTTTCATATTTTTTAGGTTGAATTCATACTTTTTATTTCTTTAGCCATATTTCCAAATCAATAGGATTTTCTTTGACTTGGCATGTCTTAAATTTAGTTTTAGACACAAGTTCTATAATTTCTTCTTTATTATAGGAATCCTTTATCGAGTGCTTAAGCCCCCATCTCATAATGAATGAATCAATCTTTTCTAAGAGTTTACTTATCTCTTCTCTAGAAATATCTTTTCTTAAGTCACATATCAGAGCTCTTCCTTTGCTATTAAGTATTCTGCATGCTTCATTAAATACCTTAATAGGTTTTTTCCAATGATGAAGAGAACCACTACTAACTACAAAATCAAAAGTGTTATCCTCAAATGGCATATTTGATGCATCTCCCAGTTCAAATTTAAGTTCTGCACCAGCATCTTTTGCGTTCCTTTTTGCGATCTCTATCATTGTTTCACTAATATCCAATCCTATTATTTGGAAAGCACCAAGTTTTGAAAGCTCTATTGATATATAGCCTGGACCGGGTCCTATCTCAAGGACTTTTCCGTTTTTAAGCTGCTCAGTAACGCTGCATGCAATTCTTTTATATTCATCCATTAATACTTTCTTTGCAAATTTATCATACTTTTCTGCAAACCAGCCTTCGATTCCACCTTTTGAGGTAAACTGCTTTATTGTTCTGAATAAGTTTCTTGTCATCTTATCGTCTCTATACCTATTATTAATGTGGGGTTCGGAATTTCATCTAACGACTGAGCTCACCTGTCCGCCTTAGTTAGGCGGGTCAGGTGCAGCGATTGGTTAGACAAATAGCTCCCTTATTAATTTTGCACCCTTCTCCAAGATTGCTTGACCATGACCAACACAAATAATGTCTATCTCAATATCTCTTAATTTCTTCACCGATTCAGAGAGCTCATGGTCATCAATATTATAGAACCCTTGACAAACCGCTAATTTGCCTTCATTGATTAGACTATCCCCTGAGAATAAGACTTTTCTATCGGGTTGATATAATGCCATGCTTCCAGGAGTATGTCCAGGAGTATGAATGACTTGCAACCCACCAAATATCTCTAATATATCACCATCGTCGACAGTTTTATCAACCCGAATGCCTTTTATCGCGAATAAAGTATTGAGTATCCCCCAGCCAACTCTTTTTCCAAAAGATGAATATTGAAGTTTTGCTGTTTGTTCAATATACGGCTTTTCGGCTTCATGAGCAATAAGGGTAGCATGTGAGATGTCTTGTATTTTTTTGACATTTGCTGTGTGATCACTATGACAATGGGTTAAAATGATATAGTTGATATCTTCAATTTGAAAACCTTGCTGTTTCATCTGTGAGGCAATTTTTTTATAATCTCCCATCATTCCTGTATCAATAAGGGCAACTCCATTGTTCTCTACTATCAGATAACATTGCCCACTTTTTAATTCGTCAAATTGATAAACATCTTGTGTAATTTTATGCATAAAGTTTTTCTCCTTTTATTCTATCATTTTGCCGTTGTTGTTTAACGATAAAGTTCAGGTGCGGCAGGGAGAATTACCACAAAAGTTTGATAGCAAGATAAAACTTTGAGAGAACACAAAACTCTGACCACGGCACAATCCCCCGCCCTCAACTGCAACGCAGGGTTAGACAAAAGCTTTGATTCGCTGTCTTTTCCTTTTCCTCTGCCTCACCGAATTATTGTGCATTCCACATTCACGGTTTGACCCTCATATCTCCCCACCGACTTGACCTAAATTTAAATTATCCCTTGCACATCCATTTTTGTTATCTCATAATTTGCAACCAACAACTCTTTCCCTTTTTGTGCTGTCTGTTGTTTATAATTGTTCATCCCGTATTGCAATTCCCACTCAACCTGATAAAAGTCTTTAAACAATGCTCGGATATATTCGTTATTATCATAGGTTATTAACCATTTATGCTTTAATTGTTTGAGATTTTCAAAAAATACTTCGTGATTAAAATCTACATGAAGATACCCATTTTTTCCATATAATCTTGACTGTGTAGTTGAATAATATGGTGGATCCAAAAAAATAAATACACCTTTACCTTCTTTACCTAATAGGTCAGTATAGTCTTTTGGGCTGAATTCTATGTGTTTGATAACCTCATAAGCATGTTTTAATCGTTGGATAGAAGATATTGTAAAGCGTTTTTGAAATGCCTGTTCTGAATATCCTCCACTATCCACAACACCGGAAAATGTAATTCTGTTTAGCACAAAAAAATCAACTGCTCGCTGAAAATCTGATAACGGCTGTTTTCGTTTGGCAACAAGTTCCTGAAATAATTCTTTTCCATTAACATATCCTTGCCTCACCCTAAGAATTTCTCTGATTAACTCATCCTTGTTCGATTGTAATTCCTTCCAGAAACAATACAAATCATAGTTTATATCACTTGCATAATACTTGGCATACGGATTTTTCTGAACACAGTAAAACGAAAATGACCCTCCTCCAAAAAATGGTTCTCGGAATTCCTCATATTGAGGAATAAATCTGTAAAGATAGCCTACTGCCCTGGATTTTCCACCTGGATAACGTAAAGGACTTTTAATCATCTTTGTTTCCCTCACCGTATTCGATTATGACCTCAAAGTTGTTTGCTCTTGCTTCTTTGAAGAGAGCGTTAATAAATTCTTCTTTGTTTTTCCTGAAGCAATTTTGCTGGAAGAATGTTGTAATTTCATTTTCATATTTTATGGACTCTAATCTTTTCTTGTGTCCATTTGAATCGTTTTCCTAATTCTAATGCTGAAATAATTTGTAACGCTTTCGTGGTTCCAATTCCAGGGAATTCGCTTAATTGTTCTATAGAAATTGAATTATTTAGATTTGTGCGAATATATTCAACTAGTTCTTTGCTTAAATCAAAGACATTTTTTTCCTTGGAACCATGCCCCAAAATAATAGCAATCAAATCTTCAGTAGTTATTTGAGCAGGATTTTTAATCTCAAGCAATTTTTCCCTTGGTCTTTTAGATTCATTATTCATCCCTTAATTCCTCAATAACCTTCATTTTTATTCGGACAACGACCATTTTTATTTTTTCCTCGGTTTTTTCCTTATCCATTTTCTTTCTGCTTGCAATTGCAACTAGCGGGATGTGGATGAGCGAAGTGCCCCTTATGGTTTTTGCAAAATTAACTTCCACTTTTCTGGAATACCATAAAATAAATTAAAAATCAAACATCAAAATGTAAAATTACAAATCAAAAATCAAAATATTCTCCAGCTACTTTGTTAATTTACAAGTATTTTTGCATTTTGCATTGTAATTTTGATATTTGCATTTTGATATTTACATTAAAGTTCTTCTTGCTATCGCTCTCCCCAAAAGAGGAACCTATTTATGAAAAAGCAATTAGGGGCATTTGGGTTTCAGCCCCGACCCGCAAGCGCGACCCACTTCGTGGGTGCCCCGCCGCCGCTGATAGCCGAAGTAACGCAGAGCCACTTCCCTTTTTCAAAAAATCCCCTTTGAGTTACATAAAGCTTCCGCCTTTCGTTCATCCGCATCCCGATAACCAAAATGGAGCGAAGCGACATTTTGGTTATCGTTCTGATGAAAAAGAAGTTTTGCGAAGCAAAATTTGGACGAAGTGAAACGAAGTCTTTTACATCGTGTTATACGCTGTGCCGTGCCTATTTTACCATATAATCTTTACCCCAATCTCATTTAGAGATTTATCCCGACTTATTAGAGGAAGATCTAAATGCATCGAGGTAGCAACTATTAATCTATCCCAAGGATCTGCAACTATCTCTCTTGGGATCATTCTACTTTTCCTAATTATTGGTAAACATATTGGTTCTATCTGATAATTTCTTGAAGAAGATATCATCATAAGAAGGTCGTCAAATTTAACGGTAATCTTTTTCTTTTCAATAAGATAAAGCAACTCAAAGAAGAAAATACATGGAATGACAATATTTTCTTCACTCAAAATTCTTCTTGCCTCTTGAGAAAGTTTAGGATTATCCGTCATATGCCATATTAAAGTGTGGGTATCAGTAACATATTTCATTACCATTCTCCCCATTTCTCTTCAAGTTTTTTTAGTAATTCATGACGTGTTTCTTTAATATCTTTCTCTGTAATA
>JBFLYA010000097.1 GCA_040757115.1 bacterium
GTAACACGTTCTCCTTTAGAGAGTAACAATATGATCTTATATCGTAGAGAGATACGAAGTTCTGTTTTCCTTTTAGACAGAACAGCTTGTATAGTTTTGAGAACTTCTTCTGATAAATCAAATGAATTTGGTTTTGGACCACGTGGATATCTTTTTTGCATAATTCTTTCCTCCTTAAAATTTCTATGCCCACGTGGAATTATCGTCATTTTATCAGCAAAACTTTAGAAAAAACTGTGAAAAAATTTACTTAACACAGTACTAGCATAAAGGTTAAAATAGTGTATAGGGTTCTGCAAAATAGGATTTGGGGGAGACAACAAATAAATATCAAATATAAATATCAAAATGCAAAATTACAAATCAAATTTCAAAAAGGACTTCAAGTATTTTAACGCTGAAAGGAAAGAGATAATTTTACTGAACTTTGGCAAAGATAGTTTATAGTTGATAGTAGATAGTTGAAGAACTATAGACTATAAACTATAAACCATAAACTATAAACTATAAACGAGTTTTGCATTTTGCTCTTTGGAGGAAATCCCTTTTGGACACCAAATCTGCATAGATTTCACTATTAGAGTTATTTTGAGACACCACCTCATTCTTCTGCAATTTCTGCCCGTTTTAGTCTGAAGTCTGATGTCTATAGTCTATTGTCTGAATCACAGTTGGAAATTGGCAAGGTTCAAATCAGTTCTTTATTCCATAATCCATTTTTCCGGTTACAACTCCAATAACCATAAGGATTAAAGTTAATAAACTCCCAAATAATCCTGTTTTAAAACTTAGCGGAAAATACACAAATTCAACCTGATGATTACCTTTTGGGAATTTGATAGCCCGAAAGATGTAATTCGCCCGATAAATTTCAGTTTTTTGCCCATCTACATACGCCTTCCAACCAGGATAATATGTCTCACTCATGAATAAAAAGCAATCAACAGACGATGAGGCGTTAAGAATAATTTTATTCGGTTGATAATTTATTATCTCAACTCGGGATTGGAGATTGGAGATTGGAGATTGAGGATTGGAGATTGGGGATTCTAAAATTACTTCTTTTGTCGGGTCGAACGACGCTGAAATCACCGCCTTAAAAGCCTCCTTCCGATTCTTCACTACTCTAACTTTAGCCACTAAATATGCCCGCGGTAAAACCCCTTTATTTTCATATATTCTGACTATTCTATCTTTATCTTTAATCACACAAACCAGATTTAGTCCTTTAATAATATCTTCTGAAATAATATATTTAACATTTATCATTGAAATGAGTTTCCAGGTATTTGGTAATGGCACATTTTTAAGGAAATATATAAACCTGTCATAATCAACAATCGGGATTGCCTCATAACCGTATGCATCAAAAAGGAAATAATACATACCCATATTAGGTGCTAAAACAGATTGCATCTTTTCGGATGCCTCAAGAAAAGATTTAGCCGTAACTTCCCGATACCTTTTCTCGGTCTTCGGTTCTAATAAAAATCTATAAAATCCATCTTTACTTTTGATAACCTTAACTGTCTCAGGAACATAGTTATAAATATTCTGGTTAATAACCGGGTTAAGCGGCCATCCAAAAATCATTAATTCAAAACTCACCAGACTAATGACCACCGCAGAAAATAGCCATAATTTCATTCTGTTACCAACATAAATTAAAAAACAAAAGATACACAGAAGAAAAATACCCAGGCACGGGCTGTGGAAATAACCGAATAGTTCATTGACTTCTTTAAATAAGAAAAAGCCTCCCTTAATCCAGCAAAGGATACAAACAACCATCAGGCTAATGGCAGGTAAAACCAAAAGAGAGCGTTTTTTTTGTTCTAAATTTCCTAATAGATATTGAAATCCAAATCCAGCTAAAATACTGATTGAGAAATTTATGATACAGAAAGATTTTATGGGGTAACGCATCATATTAAAAAGTGGTATGTGCTTATAGAAAAACTTATATAAGTTTCCACCATAAGATACCGTGATAAAACTTATGAGTATTATTATCCAGAAGATAACGAGTTTCCTTTGTTGTCTAAAAAATATGGCAATTAATGAGAACAAAAGGGGTAAAATCCCCAAATGTAGGCTTTTAAAGAATTGTTGGTGCAAAAGAGTATTTGCCTCGTTAAAAAAAGGGACGATTAGATTTAAAAATTCATATTGAGAAAAAGCCCATTTAGTTGCTTCATTAAGACCAACTCCTTTTCCCCGCGTAGATAAAAGAGTTAACTCAAAAAAGGGTAAGGTTTGAAACAGGGTTAAGCCAAGAGCAATGAGCACCACAAGAAAATATCTCCGCATTGCCTTAAATGAAAAATACCAGAGTGTCCAAAGAAATAAGGTAATTAAGCTCAGATAAAAGACCACCGGGTCTCCACCAAGGAGTTGAATCCCGAGTGCAGTTCCACTCAACAGGGTGAAAATAAGCCCATTTGATTTTATAGCGATTGAATAAAGAAAAAAGATTATTGGAATCCAGGTCACAGAGGTTAAGGTATTAGTCAGGTCAATGCAAGATAGCATATACCCACTAAAGATATAGGTGAGACTGCTGATTAATGCAGAGGATATGCACAAATTCCAGTGTCGCATCAGGAAATAAACAAATACACCAGCTAAAAAGTAATGGATAACAATAAATAATTTAAGCGAAAGCATAAAAGGGAAGAGATAAAAAATAATTGAGATGGGATAAAAGATAGCCAGTTGAATTAAGGCAAAAAAAGGCATTCCACAATAAACATAAGGATTCCAGAATGGGAGGATGCCTTGTTTAAGACATAAAACGCCGTAGTGATAAAGTGGATAAAAATATCGGCTAAAATCACGATAAACAAAGGTTAAGTCCGTGAATAGAACATAGCCAAAGAAAAAAATGATTAATAATCCGATAATTAATATTGCTAAAATATCCTTTTTATTCAATTTTAGTTCCATTTGTTTAGAGTAGAGGTCAGAAGACAGAGGACGGATGTTAAGGTAATATATAACTATTCAGCCACAGATGAATACGGATGAAACACTGAAAATTCGTGAATCGTGTCCGGTATCCGTGTCCGTAATTAGGCTCAAGGGTTTTTCTCCTGTTGTCCTCTGCCCTCTGCCTTCTGCCCTCTGCCTTCTGCCCTCTGCCCTCTGTATTTATCCGTGCTAATCCGTATCAATCAGTGGCTGAATAGTTACCTGATTTAATTCATCCCGATGTTGGTAAATCTGGCAAATAACCTCACAAATCTTATTTAACTCCTCTGGTTGCAATTCGTCATAAATAGGCAGACAGAGAATATTATTTGATATTTTCAGGGTATTGTCAAGGTCTTCTTTATATTTAGGGTAGAAATGGCGATATGCCTTCTGGATGTGGACAGGTGGATAAAAGTATTTTCGGGTCTGGATATTTTCCATTTCTAATGCTCTGGCTAATTGGTCACGATTTAAACCAAATAATTCCTCATTGATTAAAATAGCAAAATCTTTAAATGTGCACAGACAATCTTTATTTATTTCCTGAAATTCAATTCCTGGAATTTCGGATAACTTTGTTTTATAATCCTGGGCTAATTTATTTCTAATATTTATTAAATCTTCTATCCTAACTAAGTTTTTTAACCCTAATATGGCAGAAAATTCAAGCATTCTGGCATTTAGGCCAATTAATTCACAATCATAATCCGAGTCAATGCCGTAATTCCTCATTAATCGTAATTTTTGTGCCAGGTCTTTATTATTTGTCGTGATTAACCCTCCTTCGCCAGTAGTCAATGTTTTAGTTGGGGTTAAACTAAATATCTCTGCATCTCCAAAACCACCAATTAATTTAGATTTATATTTAGCTCCAAATCCGTGAGCAGAATCAAATATTAGACTTAATCTATAATCTTTGGCTAAATTATCCAATTCATCTATCTGAGGGGGATTGCCAAATATGGATACGGCTAATATTGCACAGGTATTTCCAGTGATTGCTTCCTCTACCTTAACCGGGTCAAGCGTAAATGATCTGGGGTCGCAATCAACATATCGCGGTTCAAGATTATTCCATTTTAATGAAAGGCAGGTGGCAGTAAAGGTAAAACTGGGGACAAGCACTTCACCGATTAATCCTAATGCCTTTTCAACTAAGATTAATCCAGAGGTCGCATTTGATACAGCAATGACATTTTCTACACCTAAATATTGAGCACATCGTTGTTCAAATTCGGCAACATATCTGCCATTAGTGATAATTCCTGAATCAAATGTTTCTTGTAATTCAGATTTTATCTCCTCTAATTTTGGCAGACCTGGTCGAGTAATTGGGAATAGTTTCTGAAATGCTGGGTTACCACCTAAAATAGCGGGTTTATAATTCATTACTCCTCCTTATTATTCTGCCCGGGATACCTACAACCGTCACATTATCAGGCACATCTCTAATTATGACTGCGCCCGCACCAATGATGGAATTCTCACCAATAGTCAAGTCATCAATCACTGTTGCTCCAATGCCAACGAAGGCATTTTTTTTAACCTTTACGCCACCAGCTAAATGCACCCCTGGGGCAATATGAACACCATCTTCGATAATACAATCATGCTCAACAATTGCCCCGGTATTGATAATAGCATTATTGCCAATTTTTACATCAGGATTGATGGAGACATTAGGCGAGATGACGATGCCTTCACCTAAAATAGCACATCTTGAGATAACTGCGGAGGGATGAATCGCATTGATAAGTAAATAACCTATTTTTTTTGCCGCATCAGATAGTTCTACCCTTCTTTTATTATCTCCAAAGGCAACAATACAACCATCTGCCTTATTTTTATACAATTCTGGTAAAAGAGATAATCCTCCTAAAATCTTAATTCCTTTAACTTCTGTTTCCCAGATTTGAGGATTATTACAAACATCAATAAAACCTATGATTTGAATATCTTTATTATACTGGAGAATATTTAATACCACCCGTCCTTGTTCCCCAGCACCTAAAATTATAGCACGCATAAATCACCCATTTATGAAAGCTTTTTTATCCCGAATTCCGGTGGTGTCTTAATCTAGCATAAAGGTTAAAATAGTGTATAGGATCCTGCAAAATAGGATTTGAGAGAGACAATAAATAAATATCAAATATCAAATATTAAATATCAAACATAAATATCAAAATGCAAAATTACAAATCAAATTTCAAAGAGGAAGTAGCAGGGTTTCTCAAAGAGTTGGAGGAATTTGGTAATATCTTTGCTTCAAGTATTTTAACGCTGAAAGGAAAGAGATAATTTTACATTTTGATATGTAATTTTTATATTTGCTTTTTGCATTTTGCTCTTTGGAGGAAATCCCTTTTGGACACCAAATCTGCATAGATTTCACTATTAGAGTTATTTTCAGACACCACCCGAATTCCGACCCCCAAATACTTCTATATCCACTATAATTTTCTTGTCTTTCTAATCTGCGAAATCTGCGGATATTATTTATAAAACAAGACCCCACTATTTATATTTTTATAGCAGGGTCTTATTTTTTTCATATTTTAAGTTTTTTTCTTCTTATCAACGATAATTTTCATTGTTATTTCATTGCACTTTCCATCTTTTCGATATGTCCACTTGAGACTGCACCTTCAAATAACTTTTTAATTTGAGGTCCTAAGGCGATAAAAATAGCCACCACAATCACCGCAATCAAACCTATAATTAACCCATATTCCACCATTCCCTGACCTCTTTCTTTTCCTCCAAACCATTTTTTCAACAGGCTTTTCATCTCTTTCCCCACCTCCTTTAGATTTGGTAATTGGTTAAATAGATACTACTTACCAATTCCTTGAATTTACTATATCATACTTTTAATTAATTGTCAAGTTAATTTTTTAGATATTCTAAAATTAACTCCTGCCAATTTGGGGTGATAATCTCAAATTCTATCATTAAATAAATAATAGGAAGGTCATCTGGAATTAAATCTTGTAATCTGACCATATCCTTTTCAGTTGTAACAATAAAACTTACTCCTTGTAAATAATCTATTAATTTATTAATATCATTTTTTGTATAAACATAATGGTCAGGGAATTTCAGGTGTATAAATTTTTTTGTGGTGAGTTTTTTTAGAATAGTTTCAAAAGAATCAGGGTCAGCAATACTTGATAAAGCCAAAATATCTAAATCTTTAATGAATTCTAATGGGTATTCCTTTTTTGAATCAAACTCAATAAATTTTATTGGTTTATGAATACTTTCTAATATTGGTGCTTTTAGATTAATCCTTTTTAAGTTCTGAATAATCTCGTTTCTATTTAAAGATTGGTCTATTTTTGTAATAATAAAGATATCTGCCCTTTTTAAATTTTTAATTGGCTCTCTCATAATTCCCATTGGGAAAAGGGCATTATTACCAAAGGGATTTTTGCCGTCTATTAAAACTATGTCCAGATTCCGTCTAAGTCGCCAGTACTGAAACCCGTCGTCAAGGATGATTATCTCTGCTTTAAATCTGTCCCTGGCGTAGGTGGCAGACTTAATCCTATTCTTTCCAATTATAACCGGGATATGTGGTAATTTTTTTGCTAAAAGATATGGTTCGTCTCCTGCTTCTGATGGTGTAAGAAATATTTGCTTCCCATCTGAAACAACAGCCATTTTATGTTCGTAGGAACTTTTATATCCTCTACTTAAAATAACAACCTTCTTATCTTGAAATAAGTTGGCTATTTGAATCACCGCCGGTGTTTTTCCCGTGCCACCTAAGGTAATATTCCCAATACTTACAACTTTTGCCCGACCGTGATGTTGGTTCATTATTCCTGTTTTATATAACAATAGTTTTATTTCTATAACGATATAGTAAAAAAAAGACAAAATATCCAGAACAAATAGGATTAGTTTATTACCTCTTTCTTTTCCAAAGATAATTTCTTGAATATAATTAACCATTTTTTAACCTTTTCTTTTATATGGGAAAATGGTCAGCCGTGCCCCAAAGTAGCCGATTACAGAAAATCCATCTTTTGTTTTTATAAAACCTAAATCAAATCCTATAAATCGCTCAATAGAGGTGTTTATGACTAAAGTAGAACCAGAATCAAGTGGGCTAAAACCTTCGATATTAATCCGACGGTTAAAAAGTTTTGTTTCAAAGCCAAATATAAGTGTTTTATTAGAGGTTACAGCCATATACTTTGATAACGGATTTACCAATTTCCCGATTTCACCAGACATCACACCTAAATGATATTTTTTGTTTTTGAATTCTTTACTAAAGATAAGATATGGGAATCCAAATCTATCTGACTTACCTGAGAATTCACCACCCATTTGAGCCGGAGTAGATGCCGCCCCCTGAAGGACTAAAAACCACTCATATCCACATCCAACATTGGGGATTTGTGTTTTCTCTTTCAGCAAAGAGAATTTAAAATCAGCGGATAAAAATAAAAATTTAATTGGTTCAAAAAGTCCACTATCTTTTTTCCTTCCTTCATCATACTTATATTTATACCATAATTCCCCAATATAATAAGCAATTAAAAAATCTGTATTAAATCCTAATTTATCATCCCTTCTATAAGCCGTGGGGATGAGCATCAATCCTGTATCTAAAAGAGTATCTGTGCCAGGTTCAGCCGTTACCGTTCCAATAGTCAAAGTGCCGGATAAAGGTGCAGTTGTTTGAGTTCCTGCAGACAAAGTTATTGTTGCTGGTATAATTTCCTGGGTTGAACTACCTACTGGCGTCCGTGTGCCACTATCAAGACCTGTTGTTCCCACAACTTCTATGGTTGTTACAGTCCCTTTGAGTTCTTGAGATTCTAATGTGGTGGTTGTTGTTACATCTGGAGATGAGGTAGTTTCAGGCTCGCTGGGAAGATTTACATCTTCTTCTTGTATGGTTGGTGTGCCCGTCTGAATTGTCTCCGTCCCTGTCAACACACTAATTTCCTCTTCTTCTTCTTTCAATGGCATCTTCTCATCTAATTCTTGACAAAAAGATACCCCTGCCATTGAAATAAAAAGGCATAAACATAAAATTTTATGAAACATATTATATATTTTACACCTTAATCATCACTTTGTCAACAAACTTTTGCACAAAAGTAACTATTCACCGCAGAGACACGGAGACACAGAGAAAAAATTAAAATCTATTGGCTATACGCTTAATTCCATCTCTTAGAACAGAAACATTAAAATTGATCAATAAACCTATCCTTTTATTCATCATTTTTAGATAGGTTAAAAGTTGAGCTTCGTGAATCGGAAGTAGTTGCTCGACTGCTTTTAATTCTACGATAACTTTTTCTTCAACTAAAAGATCTATCCGGTATCCACAATCTAATTTAAATCCTTTATATATTACAGGTAATTCAACTTGTCTTTTGAAAGCTAACCCCACCATAGATAGTTCATAACATAAACACTCTTCATATGCAGATTCTAATAGACCTGGACCTAATGTCTTATGTATTTCAATTGCTGCACCAATAATTTTTTCTGTTATCTGATTTATTTCCATGTTTTCTCTGTTCCTCTGCGTCTCTGCGGTGAATAGTTACCAATAAGTATTCAAAAATATTGACAATATTAAAATTTTGTGGTATAATACAGGTCAAGATGAATAATATTTTGGTTATGGAAGATAAATGTATCAGTTGTGAAGAATGTATCAAGGTGTGTCCTTTTGGTATAATTGCGTTAGCGGCGGATAAAGCGACAATAGGAGCGGGGTGCAATTTATGTGGAATATGTGTTGATGCCTGTCCTACAGGGGCTATTGTGATGACAGGGAAGGTTGAGGTAAAAAGCACGAATGATTATAAAGGTGTGTGGATATTTGCAGAACAACATTTTAACAATTTAGCCACGGTATCATTAGAACTCCTTGGAGTAGGAAGGAAATTAGCCGATAATTTACAGGTAGAGCTGAGTGCTGTGTTTTTAGGAAGTAGAATCGAAGAATTTTGTCCTCAATTAATTGCCTCAGGAGCAGATAAGGTTTATTTATTGGATTCGGAGATTCTGGCAAATTATTGTGAAGATACATATACAAAGGCAATAGTTGATTTAATTTTAGAGTATAAACCAGAGATTTTTTTGTTGGGCGCAACTAATAGTGGACGGGCTTTGGCGCCAGGAATAGCGGCAAGATTAAAAACAGGACTAACCGCTGATTGCACTGAACTTAAAATAGATGAAGAAGGTAAATTTCTTCAAACAAGACCAGCATTTGGTGGTAATTTGATGGCAACTATTATCACCCCCAATCATAGACCACAAATGGCAACAGTCCGACCAAGGGTAATGAGCAAACCTATCCCGATAGTTGAACGAACTGGAGAGATTATTAGAATAAAACCCAATGTTATGCAGGAAGATATGAGAACTAAGATAGTAAATTGGGTTAAGGAGATAAATGAAGATGTAAATTTAGAAGAGGCTGATATTGTCGTTGCCGGAGGAAGGGGATTACAGGAGGCAAAGAACTTTGAATTAATTTCAGACCTGGCTAAGGTTTTAGGGGGAGCAGTAGCGGCCTCACGAGCCGCAGTAGATGCCGGCTGGATTTCTCATCATCATCAGGTTGGTCAAACAGGAAAAACTATCTGCCCAAAACTTTATATTGCTTGTGGTATCTCCGGAGCTATTCAACACTTAGTTGGAATGCAAACTTCAGATTGTATTGTGGCTATAAATAAAGATAAAGACGCCCCTATCTTTGATGTCGCCAGCTATGGAATCGTGGGTAACCTATTTGAAATACTTCCGGTTTTAATTGAAGAATTTAAAAAAAATCTGTAACCGTTCAGGTAGTCCTTTACCGCAGAGACGCAGAGGAACAGAGAAAACATAGAAATAAAGTAACTATTCAGCCACTGATTAACACGGATTAGCACGGATAAAAAATAAAATCAGTGTTTCATCTGTGTCCATCTGTGGCTGAATAGTTATCAATAAATTTTAATTTTTTCTCTGCGTCTCTGTGTCTCTGCGGTGAACGGTTACGGCGAGGGATTAAGAAAAACAGAAAATAGCAGGCAGATATAATTCTGACTACTAACTACTGTCTACTGACTACTATATTTAGTGAGGTAAGGAAAAATGATTCATAAAGAAGATTCAATCTTAATTAATCAGAATATAATTGCAACCTTTAAAGTCGCTAAAGATATTGAAAGACTCTCAAGTTTTATCCCGGAATATAAACAGGTGAAAATTATAAGTAAAGAAAACAATAAAATGGTGCTTGAGGCAAAAATTAAAATCTTTGGATTTGTGCCAATTACCTATATATCTACCGGGCTAATTACGGAAAATAAATCAATCAAGTATGAACAGATTAAAGGACCTTTAAAGGGTTTGCAGACAGAATGGAAATTTGAAGAAATAGGAAATGCAACTAAACTAACTATAATCCATGATATTGATATAAAAATACATAGAATAGAAAAGTTGATTTATAATTTATGTATTAAAAAACTTGCTAATGAAGTATTAGTAAGTATGAAAAAAGAATTAGAAAGGGGTGATTTAAAATGAATTTTACCTTTATCTATGTTGCCTTCCTCATTATATCAACTGTATATCGGTTGAGGAGAATAACCAAATCATATGCTGAAGAACCAAGACCAGGTAAGGTTTATATGCCGATAAGTTATGCTATCTTACTTCTCCTTTACCTTTTAATCTGGACCGGTTCTGTGGTCGAATATTTTTATCTCCATATTCAGAAGGTTAATTTAATAATTAGTGGGATTGGTTTTTTAATGTATGTCAGTGTGATTCCATTACGCGATTATGCCGCACAAACCCTGGGTAAATATTTAAGTCCGGATATTAAAATTGTAGAAGGGCATAAATTAATTAAGGAAGGACTTTATAAATACATAAGACATCCCCTGGCACTATCTGCTATCATTGAGGTTGTTGGCATTACCCTTATTCCCAATTCTTACTATTCATTTCTTGCCGCCTTATTTATCTTTCTCCCATATATGCTTTTCAGAATCCACTTAGAAGAAAAAGCATTGACTGAAAAATTTGGTCAAGAATATATTGATTACAAAAAAGAAGTGTCGGCATTTTTACCTTTTAAAAAGAGGATTTCAAAATGACTTTTTATCCAATTACATTAGGTTTGGTTAGCTTCATCAATCTATTTTTAGCTCTATTTGTTTTTACTAAAAATGTTCAATCTGAGAAAAATAAGTCATTTGCCTTCTTTGAAACCTGCCTTGCTGTCTGGGGTAGTGGGATGTTGATTATGACCGTTGCTAAAGATAAAGAAACAGCAATGTTGGGTGTAACTATTCTCCATCTTGGGCTTTTGTTTAGCTTTTCAAGCTTTCTTAATTTTGTCTTAGCCATTACAGATGACCAGACTAATCTAAATAGAAAGATATGTTTTCTCGCCTACCTCTTAGGTCTATTTTTTAACATTATTGATAAAATACCTCTGTTGGCGGTAGTTTCGGATGTAACTATTACCTTTGGGACTTACCAACCTATTACCGGACCATCAGGACCTCTTTTCAACCTGATGTTTCTCTCCTTTATGTCTTATGCAATTTTACTCCTCTACAAAAAATATAGAAAAACAGACTCATTCTTAGAAAAGAATCGTCTAAAATACATCTTTTTTGGTATGGTAGTGGTAATATTAAGTAGTCTATCTAATATCCTTTTAGTTATGGGAATAAAGATATATCCTCTGGCTCATCTGGGGCTTACCATTTATGCCTTAATGGTTACATATAGTATTGTTAAATATCGATTAATGGACATTACCATTATCATTCAGAAAGGACTTATCTATTCATTACTAACGGCATTAGTTACCGCTATCTGGCTATTAGCCATATTTACCTTTGAAGTGCTTTTGCACTTTGAGACACTCTCTGCTCGAATACTGACGATAATTATTATCATCCTTATATTTCAACCCGTAAGAGAAAAAATCCAGCTAATTGTAGATAAGATGTTTTATCGGGAAAGACATGACCTGCAAGAACTCTTAAAAAAAGTAACCGGGGAAATATCTACAATTATTAGCCGCGATACCTTGATGTCATCAATACTTAATACAATTAACCATACCCTTCACCCTGTCTTTGTCCAGTTATTACTTTTAGAGGAATCTGAAAGGGTCTATAAACCAGAATTTGGACTCGGTGAGAACGATAAATCTATTATTATACAACAGGATGAGCCTATCGTGGCGTGGTTTAAGAATGAAAAAAGGGAATTATTACAGGAAGAGGTAAGGGAGAATCCTGAATTTAACGGGATGAGGGCAGTAGTAACCCAGGCTATTGAAAGATTTAAAGCAATTGTTTCTATCCCAATTATTTTTAAAGAAAACTTAATTGGGATATTAAATTTAGGGCCGAAATTAAGTCAGACACCATATAATCAAGATGAATTGACCTTTCTTACTACCTTATGTAATGAGGTTGCGGTTGCCTTAGAAAATACAAAACTATATACTGACCTTCAAAAAGAGACTATAAAACTACAAAATTTAACCCAGGACCTAAAAATAGCCAATAAATCTAAATCTGCCTTTTTGAATATTGTTTCCCATGAATTACGCACTCCACTAACGGTAATTATGGGTTATGCGAGTTTGTTGTCTAATAAAGCCCTCGGTGAAATCACAACAGAGCAAGAAAAATCTGTTAAAATTATGCTGGACAAATGCAGACACCTGAATGAACTAATCGGTGATATCTTAGACCTGTCTAAAATCGAACGAGGGAAAAAATATGAATTAAAAAAACAGCCTGTTGACTTTAGAAAGATAATCGAAGAAACTGTATTGATTTTTACCCCATCTGCCAGGGAAAAACAAATCTCTATTCAGACAGAAGTAGCCCCCAATATCCCTGTAGTGTGGTATGACCCGGAGATAGCAAAGGAGATTTTTAGTAAATTGGTCGATAATGCAATAAAATTTACACCCGCTATGGGGAAAATAACCATCAGATTTGAAGATAAAGATAATTATTTGCAAGGTTGTGTAGAAGATACGGGAATTGGGATTAAACCCGAAAATCTCAATAAGATATTTGAACGGTTTTATCAGGTGGATATGTCTGATACCAGGAAATATGAAGGCACAGGACTGGGACTATCCATCGTCAAAGAGGTATTGGAAGATTCTGGTGGCAGTATCAAAGTAGAATCACAAGAAGATATTGGTAGTAAGTTTATATTTACCATACCCAGAGAAGAAGTACCAGAAGAAGAACTACCGAAAATAAAATTAAAGGGGAAAATACCATCAGAAACAAAAATTTTAATGGCAGATGAGGATTATGATAATTTAAAACTCGCCGAGTTATATTTAAAAACCAATGGTTATAAAATAGATATTGTCCAGGATGGTTTAGAGGCATTAAAAATGTTAGATAAAGAAAAACCTAATTTAGTCATAGTCAGCCTTAAACTTCCGAAGATAAATGGTTATAATATTGTCCATATCTTGAGAGAGCATAAAGAGACAAAGGATATTCCACTGATTATGTTGGTTCCGCTGGCAGAGGAGGAAAATTTACCCACGATTTACAAAGCCGGAGCAACCACCCACCTTTTTAAGCCTTTTGATTTTAAAAATTTGATGGAGAAGGTCGCAGAATTTTGTTGACATAATCAATGATTAGTGATAAACTTTACTCGTAACTATTCAGCTACTGATTAACACGGATTAGCACGGATAAATAGCAGAGGACAGAGGGCAGAAGGCAGAGAGCAGAAGGCAGAGGACAACAGGAGAAACGGACATGTCCACAGGGTGGACACAAAGTCTTACGGTAAAATGTCAAGTAAAAAATTAAGTTTTTTTAAAAATATTTTTCCTGACTTATATCCCTAAAAAGGCACAAAAATAGTATGTTCGGATACAAGTGAATTTTTTAAATATCCA